>JAMCTO010000112.1 GCA_023381095.1 Bacillota bacterium | reverse complement strand
GAAATTATCCGAATTGTTCGGGTTGGCATGACTTATCAAGATGTAGAAACGAGAATAGGTGGTAGGGTGTGATCCCATACGCGTTAACTTTATCTTCAATCTGTTGAAACTTTAAAATTTATGCTGACCGTAACGATGTTATTAAGTTTACGACACAGCGACTGGGTTGTGCCAAATGGGGATCCGATACCACGATCCGAATTTTGAGGTGGACGCAGATGGATCCCAGTGGTTCTGTGAGCGAAAACCCAATGGACCCGCATAATCGGGAGGATCGAGGTGGCTCGCTCCCGTTGCAGCAGTGAGCGTTACCTCGGTCCGCCTGCTTGAGAACACCCACTGTCGGGACAGAGTCAGCGCAATGATTAAACCTCGCATTCAGTCCTCTGAATTAGTGTCTCGATGTTAACACCATAGTTCGATTGCTGTCGCAATCATTTTTTATGAGGATTTGCTTTTCCCCGACGAATTGGCCCTTAAAACTTGTCCAGGAGCCCAAAGGTGTTCTTAAACCTGCTTTTCCCATTTTAGGAGAAGGGAAAAGAAACAGGATATCTCAGCAAAGATGTGGAGTTTCTGCTGTGGGGGTATTTGCCTTTCGTCCCCCTATACAGTACTAGACTAGTCGGTTAAGAGGATCCGTACCTATAATCGGTCGCACACGTTGGTGGAATAATGTTCGGATAACTAAGGCATGTTAGGAGTAAACCACAGGAGGCGCAATTCATATGCAATTAAGTTTGTCGGATCTCACGATTATCAACCAATCACTATTCGGTCTGATCAAAGAATTGGAAAATTTATCGTCATTCAGAACGTCGGTTCGAGACGAATCTCTCCGGCGTTTGTTTGATGAGCAATGGAAGACCCATTTGACCAACTATGACGCGTTGGTAAATCTTTTACACGATCACGCATTTTCACAGCCGAATTCTAGCCCACTTCATCGCACTCGCTTCCAACATCCATCAGATGCTCACAACCTATCCCTTGATACAAGGATTTCAACTCCCACCGACCGCTTAATGGCGTTTTCCCACTTTTTAGCCGTGTCGCGTGCTGGACGGGAATACGGAGGGTACCTTTTTGAAGTTTCGTATCCGCCACTTTATGAATATCTGTGGAATACCCTGGCGTTGTATATTGGTGACGCTCAATCTCTGAAAGGTTGGATAACGGCCAATGGGTACTTCTTGACGCAATGGGCTTCCCCGGAGCAGGTGGCAGAATTGCAAGGAGTGTATTTTTTATCCTAACTCAACTTTCCAAAGCGAAAAACACTCTAAAAGCTTTGCTATACCTCTCGCGGATAACAATTGAGGAAATACATGGCAGTCTGGATGGAACATGGGTCGGCTCCGGACCAGCCTGGCGAACGTTGGATTGTGTCACAGCGAGTGATAATTCGATAATTGCGACCATCACGAGGCTCAATACCTTCGTCAAAGTGCCGCCAAAGCGCAGCGTGGACAATGTGCTGTCACCACTGGACAAACTGGGCCCGTTTTCTTTACCGTCAATGGGGACGTGCTGGTAATGCGTCGTTTCAGCCATGAAGGTGGGCGGTCCGATGATGCGACGACAAATGGAAACACCTGGAGCGGGAACGCTTCCACGACCCGCATCCGCGGGTCCACCTTAAGGTCCAAGACGTCTACCTGACCGCTATGGGGGGCTTTTGCGGTGCTACGCGTGTTCCACCCTCATCCCCAAACCGCTGCGTTGGACGCCCAAACCACCCCACTGCGCGAGGTGTTTACGGCCAATCCGCCGCATACCGTTCAAGAAGCTGTCGACTTGACGGGCATCCGGCGCAGCCCCACGCAGGTCGGGGATTGGCTAAAAAACCGGGTTTAACCGTCGTAAAACCGGCCAAAGCGGGCCCAGACGTTCAACACCGATTCCTGGATACCCCATTCAACCCGGTCTGCGACGAAGATAAAGCGGGACGTCGCCCCGTCTTTTTCGTGGATTCCGCACATTTGGTCTTAGACGCCTGGTTCGGCTACCTCCGGTGCCTGACCCGCGTGCTCTTGCCGCCATCCTCCGGGCGTCACCGTGTCAATGTCTTGGGGGCGTTACATGCCGTGACACATGAGGGGACCAATGACACCTATATCACTAGCGACAGTGGCGTCAAGTTCCTGAAAAATCTCGCCGAACGGTTGGTCGATTGGCCGATTACCCTCGTTCTGAACAACACGCGATAGCAGCGGCGTGGATGGGTCTCCGTATGGCCCATCGACGTCTCGTGCGGGGACTTGGTTGAATCGCTATCACAACCCGTATTTCGCACCCTGACCCAGAGGTAGACGCCAAACTTTTTTGACTATCCTGACGGCACGGCGGCTAGCCGCCGTGGTTCGATTTCCAACAGCAGACAGGCCAAACGCTGAACCCAGGTCAACTCCCCGAGTGCGCGATGGGTGGTGTTGCCCACGCGGTAACAGGAGATGGCCACTGGCGTCAACAGTTCTTTGATGCGCTTGGTAGACGGAGCGTCTTGTAATTCCCCATTAGGGTACGGCAACGACACCTGCCACTTCAGAGCACTGCGTCGGGCTACAGCTTGCATGACGCTCCACAGTAACACCGCCATATACACGACGTAGACATAGGCCGTGAGTTTTCTCGGATCCTTCAAAAAGACCGGCGCGATACGAAGATTGGCGTAGGGCTCGCTGACCAATCATCTGCGGGAACCACCGGGTCAAATACTCCCCGACCGTTTCGTCGCTGGGGGGTTTGCGGTGCGGGTCCTCCCGATATTGGGCGGCCTCTTTTTTCCGCCCCGTTCTTGGCGTCTTTCTTGGTATCGAACGAGTGCGTCATCTCCCGGCGTTTGCCGGTGGTGGCATCATAGACCACGACGCGGCCTTTCCAACGTCCCGAAGGGAGTTTGCGGGGATCGACGGAATACGGTAGTTTCAACCGGTTGGGCATCATCTCACCTCATCTGAAAGGTTCGCCAGGGACCGGGGGAATTCCTGCTTCTCGCTGGCTGTCTCCCTGAAGGGGATAAGAACGTTTCGGCTCATCGCGTGACATAAACGTACCGCTATTCGGATTCTGGCTCATAGTGTTCTTCGGGTTCATCCCGGCCGGCCCTAGGCAGAGCGTTGTGATGTTCCTCGTGCAGTGTGGTATATTG
>JAMCTO010000111.1:355-2946 GCA_023381095.1 Bacillota bacterium | reverse complement strand
CTCCGTCGAGGAACGAAAAGCCTTCCAAACGATTCACCGTCGCCTGGCCAGCCCCTAACAGGGGTCCATGAGCTCTCATTCATGATATGATTCCAGTACGTTTTAATTTGAGGCAATGAAACGATTTCCAGTACTTTTGTTTGTGAGGGAAGACGCTCCGTCAACTTTTAGACTTTTAATGATGGCAGCAACACCATCAAGGATGTGGCGAAGAAATTAACAGGCGCATTCGGCGCCATCCACACGATCACGCCAACTTTTCTCGGACGCCCCATTTTTGTATGATAGCATGCAGGTGGAAATGAGGGTAAGGGGTGGCCGATGCGCGTTTTAATGATTAGCAAAGCTTGTGTTACTGCATCCTATCGATCAAAAATTGCGTATTTAGCAGAGAACATGGACATTGGCCTGGTGGTGCCAGACCACTGGGCCAATCTCTCGTTTGAACCCGACGCAAGCGACGACCGGTATCCCATCTATCGTCGTGCGATTCCCTTCAACGGGCGAAACCATTTTCATTGGTATCCGGGTTTGGGGGAAATCATGCGGAAATTCCGGCCGGATCTTTTGCATGTTGACGAGGAGCACTATAGTGTGGTCACTGGACAAGCCATTACCGTCGCACAAACCTTGGGTGTCCCGAGTATCTTCTTTACCTGGCAGAACATCTATAAACGGTATCCATGGCCCTTTTCCGCGATCGAACAGCGTGTGTTTCGGGGATCGTCAGGGGCTATTGCAGGTAACCAAGAGTCGCTTGAGGTACTCCGACGAAAAGGGTTTCAAAAACCGGCGGTGGTGATTCCCCAATTTGGCACAGACTTATCGTTATTTGGACCTAAAGAGAAGACTCGCATCAAAGCGGAATGGGGAATTGGCGAAGGAACTACGGTCGGGTATGTTGGGCGACTGATTGAAGACAAAGGGCTTGACGAGTTGATGGCCGCAATGGCGCCGTTGTTGCTCCCAGATCCCGATTTAGGGTTGCTTTTTGTCGGCAGCGGTCCCTATGAGAGCGTCATTGCACAGTGGAGGAAGACCCGAGGAGTAGAACAGCAGGTTCATCTCTTGCCCTGGGTAACGTCCGAAACCATGCCCGATGTGATGAATTTGATTGACATTTTGGTGCTTCCTTCGCGCACCACGCCGCGGTGGAAAGAACAATTTGGCCGAGTTTTGACCGAGGCGATGGCATGCGGGGACATTGTCATTGGGTCGGACAGTGGGGAAATACCCCATGTTATCGGCGATGCCGGGCTAGTGTTTCCCGAGCGCGATGCCGAGGCACTGAAACGTGCGATAATAAGCGTGGTAGACAACCCGGATCTCCAAAGTACTTTGCGAAACCGGGGATTTGAACGGGTAGCAGCGCATTTTACCCAAAAGGTGGTTGCGGACAAGACGTATCGATTTTATCGGCAAATACTGGAGGACGTGCAACGATGAATGTTGCGATATTTGGAGCAGGATATGTTGGCTTGGTTACAGGTGCAGCGTTGGCAGACTTGGGGCACCAGGTTACGCTTATCGAAGTGTCTGAGGAGAAAATCGCTTTAATTCGCCAGGGGATTTCCCCCATTTACGAAACCGGGCTGGACAATCTGCTTGCGCGGGTATTGGAAACGGGACATCTACAGGTGACTGACCATCCCGCGGACATTGTTTCGTCTGCCGAAGTAGTGTTTATTGCGGTGGGGACACCCCCGCTGCCAAACGGGGAAGCCGACTTGCGTTATGTGCGGCAGGCCGCCTTAGCCATCGGTGCCAATATGACGGGACAAATTCGCCAGGTTATCGTAAACAAGGCGACGGTTCCCATAGGCTCGGCAAATTTGGTGGAAATTTGGATTCAAGACGGGTTTCGCGAGGGTCACGGCAGTGTACCCGCGGAAGAGTGGTATACGGTTGCCTCTAATCCTGAATTCCTTCGGGAAGGTACCGCGATTTACGATACCCTATATCCAGACCGGATTGTCATTGGGGCGGACCAGCAATGGGCGTTGGATCGATTGCGCGATCTCTATGCCCCGATTGTGGAGCAATCGTTCGAACCGCCGCCGGAAGCTGAACGACCACCGACTTTGCAGCGGATCCCTCTGGTGACAACAGATCGTATTACTTCAGAAATGATCAAGTATGCTGCCAATGCATTTTTAGCCACCAAAATATCGTTTGCCAACGAACTGGCCAATATTTCACAACGGGTAGGGGCAGATGTAGTGCAAGTTATGCATGGCATAGGGCTAGATCAAAGAATTGGGCCGCGATTTCTCAACGCAGGCATTGGCTGGGGCGGTAGTTGCCTAGGAAAAGATTTGTCGGCACTAACGGTCACGGCCGAGGAATATGGCTATCATCCCCGGTTATTGCATGCCACCGCAGACGTGAATCGGGATCAGCGACAAACCGTAGTCAAGCGATTACAGGAGGAATTAAAGACTGTCAAAGGACGAAGAGTGGCACTTTGGGGACTTTCATTCAAGCCCGGCACTGATGACTTGCGCGATTCTCCGGCCATCACTATTATTGAGGAATTGTTGCGGCTTGGTGTCCGGGTTCAAGCCTACGATCCTGTTGCCATGGATCATTTG
>JAMCTO010000111.1:0-345 GCA_023381095.1 Bacillota bacterium | reverse complement strand
CCGGAAGCAGCTTCTGAAGGCGCCGATGCCCTCATTTTGGCCACGGAATGGCCTCAGTTTGCTGATGTGCCGTTGACTGTCATTGCGGAGAAGTTATCCCGCGCCATTGTGATCGACGGGAGAAATTTTTGGCACCCGGCGGAGATCGCCAGGGCAGGGTTGATTTATCGTGGAGTGGGACGATAACGAGGAGGACATCCATTGAAAACAGCTATTGTAACCGGAGGCGCGGGATTCATCGGCAGCCACTTGGTCGATCGACTGGTATCCGAAGGAATGTTTGTGGTGGTGTTAGACAACCTTTGTACTGGCAGTTGGGATAATCTTGCGCATCACTCGGATCAA
>JAMCTO010000110.1 GCA_023381095.1 Bacillota bacterium | reverse complement strand
TACCGTATTACGTTCCCGACAATACCCGCCAAAGACGCCAAAGAGACAATCCGTGTAATGCCCACTGTAAGGGCAAAAGCCAACACGGCAACCAATGCTGCAACCGGGCTCAGCATCACCACGGCGCCGAGTCCAGTGGCAATCCCCTTACCGCCGCGAAACCGCAAAAACGGCGAAAACACATGGCCGACAATAGCTAACAGTCCCGCAACGGCCATCATCCAGGGATGGCCAGGAAACACGGCTCCGGTGATTGCGACCGCAGCAATCCCCTTTAAGGCATCCAAAATTAATACAAAAATTCCTGCCTTTATCCCTAAGGTACGTGCCACATTTGTGGCGCCAATATTTTGACTCCCATGTTGACGAATATCGGTTTGATATCGAAGATGAGCCACAATATAACCCCAAGGAACAGATCCTACAATAAAGGTTCCCAATCCCCACAATATCAGCATGGCCTATCCTCTCTTAAAAACACCTTTCCCCAATTATTATGGCTTGGCCTCCAAAAGAAAAGCAGGAATTTTAACCTTTCTAACCAGGGTTTGATTATACAGGCTGATGGTTCGAGAGATCGCGCTTGTTGTTCATCGGAGATCTGCGACAAGTTGATTGACCAAGCATCGGGTTATAGGCCGTCCCGCAGCGTTTAAGGGTAATGGTTTGAGGCGGATTCAGGTCGGGAACGTAATAAGGTAGGCATATAGACGGACTCCTTGCGGCGTATCGGGTTGCACAAGAATCCACATAACAATTCGGTTTTGCGACATCAGCTCCATTTGGGCCCATGAGTTCGCCAAAAATACAATGGGGACAAGAGCCCATGCGTGGGCCCTTGTCCCAGATTTTTCCCAATAGGGAAATTACATCATCATGTCGCCCATGCCGCCCATACCGCCCATACCACCGGGAGCAGCTGCTTCTTTCTTTTCGGGCTTATCCGCTACCAAAGCTTCCGTGGTTAACAGCATAGCCGCGATAGACGCCGCGTTTTGCAATGTTGACCGGGTCACCTTGGCGGGGTCCACAATACCTGCCTTGACCATATCGGTGGTCTTGTTGTGCAACGCATCGTACCCGATGTTACCTTGTTCTTTCTTGACCATCTCGACAATCACGGAACCTTCAAGACCGGCATTTTGGGCAATTTGACGCACCGGCTCTTCTACTGCACGGCGGACAATGTTAATGCCAATTTTTTCGTCTCCTTCAGCCTTTAATCCATCTAACACACCAATGGTGCGTAGGAGAGCGGTCCCACCGCCGGGCACAATGCCCTCTTCAACTGCAGCGCGAGTGGCCGACAAGGCATCCTCAATGCGCAGTTTCTTTTCTTTCAACTCCACCTCGGTGGCAGCACCGACTTGAATTACCGCTACGCCGCCCGACAATTTGGCCAAGCGTTCTTGCAGTTTTTCTTTGTCGTAATCGGAAGTGGTGTCTTCGATCTGCTTCCTAATCACTTGAATGCGCTTCTTGATGTCGCCGTCGTTGCCACGACCCTCAACAATTGTTGTCTCTTCTTTGGCAATCTTAACTTGGCGGGCTTGACCGAGCATATCCGGCGTGACGTTTTCCAGTTTCAACCCGATGTCTTCGGAAATCACCTGGCCACCAGTCAAAATGGCGATATCTTCTAGCATCGCCTTGCGGCGGTCGCCGAATCCAGGAGCCTTTACGGCAACAGCTGTCAAAGTGCCCCGCAACTTGTTGACTACCAATGTGGCCAAGGCTTCACCTTCGACATCCTCGGCAATAATCACTAATCCTTTACCCCGTTGCACGATCTTTTCCAACACCGGGAGCAAGTCTTGAATTGCCGAAATCTTGCGGTCGGTAATCAAAATGTACGGGTCAGATAGTGTCGCTTCCATCTTCTCAGTGTCGGTGACCATGTAAGGCGAGATGTATCCGCGATCAAACTGCATACCTTCTACAGTTTCCAAGGTCGTGCCGGTGGTCTTAGATTCTTCCACTGTAATAACTCCATCAGCACCGACCTTTTCCATTGCTTCGGCAATCAGTCGGCCAATCTCGTCATCATTGGCAGAAATAGAGGCCACTTGAGTAATGGCTTCCTTACCCTCGATCGGAGTAGAAATTCTTTTGAGCTCTTCCACGGCCGCCACCACTGCTCGCTCAATCCCGCGCTTGATACCCATCGGGTTGGCACCGGCGGTAACGTTTTTCAGCCCTTCTTTAATCATGGCTTGTGCAAGCACAGTAGCGGTGGTCGTCCCGTCTCCAGCTACATCCTGAGTCTTGGTCGCAACTTCCTTGACCAACTGAGCTCCCATGGATTCAAAGGGATCTTCCAATTCAATTTCCCGCGCAATAGTAACACCGTCGTTGGTAATTAATGGAGCTCCAAACTTCTTTTCCAGAACCACGTTGCGGCCTTTGGGTCCTAAAGTAACCCTAACCGCGTTGGCAAGTTTGTTCACACCACGTTCCAGAGCGCGACGCGCCTCTTCTTCATAAATCATTTGCTTTGCCATCTACTCACAACCTCCTGAAAATGGTTCCTTAATCCCGTGCTAGACCAATGCCGGAGCCGGGACAAGTACTGCCAGTATGTGGGATTCGGAAACCAAACGATATTCCCGACTTTCTACGCGAATCTTGGTGGCGAGTTTTTCATCGAACAACACGACATCTTGCACGCCAATTTCCAATGGTGCCCGGGAACCGTTATCCAGCAAACGGCCGCTACCTACCGCTACCACGCGCCCCCGCTGCGGGTTCTCCTTAGCTGTGTCGGGCAAGACAATCCCTGACATCGTGGTTTCTTCAGACAACAATTCCACTACCACATGGTCGGCTAATGGGCGAATTTCCACAGGTGTTCTCCTCCTACCTCTATGTTACTTTGTTAGCACTCTCATCAAGTGAGTGCTAAAGCTTCCATACAGAGTTTACCCAAAACCACAGCACGCGTCAAATAACCATATTGGGCGATAGCATCCGAATTTGGAGCCGATATGCACAGTTATCTCCGCTTTCCATTGCAGTGTTCGCCCAGATTTGCGTTTTTGCCATATTTTATGTGCTAGGATGATGCTGGATCCACATGGCGGGTATGGCCGCCAATCAAGTCTACTGCGTGTCCCAGTACGGGTTCGATCACAGGCCACAATTCCCGAATCGCATTGGGCGACCCCGGAAGATTCACCACCAATGTCTGATTCGCTACACCTACGACACCTCGGGACAGCATGCCCATCGGGGTGTGTTTCAAAGACTCTTGACGCATCGCTTCGGCAATGCCTGGCACTAACCGATCAACCACTTTGAGTGTCACTTCAGGCATTACGTCACGCGGGCCCAATCCTGTCCCCCCAGTGGTCACCACCAGTTGTACATCTCGCTGTATCCATTCTCGGAGTTGGGCTTCTAAAATCTCTGCATCGTCAGGAAGCACCAACTGGTCCACAACTTGTACCCAAATATGCAAGTGTTC
>JAMCTO010000109.1 GCA_023381095.1 Bacillota bacterium | reverse complement strand
GGACCGTCTGAGAAGGCTAGGTGCGGTAAAAGAGAAACTAGCCGCTAAGGGCAACTCCGGTCCCCGTTAAGCTTTAGGCCGTGTCAAGGGGATGTTCTCTTGACATAGCGGACACTCGCCCGGCTCCCAGGACGGCATAGACCCCGAAGGAAACCGAAATACCGCTTCGTAACCCCACTTGGTCCAATGGGGTTTTTCCTGCCCCCGGTCTACTAATGCCCCGACTGCAACCACTTTCCCCCCACCGGCGTTCACGGCGGCAATGACTTTGTCAACGGAACTTCCCGTGGTCACCACGTCTTCTACTACAACCACCCTTTCTCCGGGAGTCAGACGAAATCCCCGTTTAAATTGCATAGTCCCATCGTCATTTTTTTCAGCAAATAAAATGCGACCGTCAACCCACCGTGAAGCCACGGCAAAGGCAGGTATAATCCCTCCAACGGCCGGACCCACTACAGTGAGTGCCTGATAAGGTTCCAATTGCCTTGCTAACTGATCGACCCAGGGTGCAACCGCAGACGGATACTCGGTCAACCGGGCCAATAAAAGAAATTGATCACTATGGCGGCCGGTGGTTAACAAAAAATGTCCTTTCAAGTAGGCGCCCCACTTAGCTAAATCGGCGGCATCGCATGCCATGGCTGTCATCTCCCCGTCGCGACACATTATTGGCTTTAAAACAGTACTTACTTCCCCTGATTCGCGCTCTCCACCATCGTCATGAGTTCTTGATAGGCCTGGGCAGTGTCGGGTCGACGCATAAGGGCCCGGCCAACCACCAAATCGGTGGCACCCGCCAGAACCGCCCGATCCGGTGTTGCAATGCGCTCCTGATCATCTCCGGTGATCGCATCGCCCCACCGGATTCCCGGTACCACAATGCGGGACTGGAACCACAGTTCTCGGATCTGCCGGGTTTCGTATAGGGACGCCACTACCCCGTCCAATTGTGCCTGTTTGCACATCTGAGCAGCATTTATGACAAAATCTTGGCTTGTCCCGGTGAAACCCAATTGGTGTATATCTTGGTTCCCCAAACTCGTCAACAGGGTTACTCCCACGATGGCTAATTGTCGCCGTGACAGACTCTGCATCATCGCCATGCCTCCTGAGGCATGGACCGTAGTCAAGGATACTCCCATTTCCTCAATGCGGTTGACGGCTCGGGAGACGGTATGAGGAATATCATGAAGCTTCAAGTCTAAAAAAATTTCCCATCCTTGTTGGATCCACTCTTGGACGGGTTCTGGACCAATAGCCGAAAAAAGTTCCAGTCCCACTTTGAATTGCCGATGGCCGGGAAATTTCGCCATCAACGATTCCGCTTGGTCACGCGTGGGCACATCCAAGGCAATCCATATTTTGGGTCTATTCATGCATTCGCGCGGGGATCCTCGGCCTTTAGGCCGGGGAGGGATAGCGCGGCAGACGCGGACTGCCCCCTTCCCGCTTCTCCTTTCGTTTTCAGAACTTTTTTGGTCCACGAATACCCATAGCCATCCGGCCGTTGAACGAGGGCACAGAAGTGGATCCCTTGAACCAGTCCTGAGGCCGTTTTGATGTTGAATCCGCGGCTCCGTATCGCTCCACGGCCCAAGTAACTCCCGACTTTCTTACCCGTCGCGGTAATGCCGTTTCTCCGAACACGGCATCAACGGTTTTTCGTGTTTGTCGAGAACCAATACGACTCTCTGCTTCGCCCTTACGGTCCTGGTAACGCGGGGACTGGCCCCCCATTTCCCCCCCAGAAGTGTGAACCGCCAGTTCTCCCCTTTTGGGGACAGAAAGAGCCTTCCGGGGCCTTGCCGTTCAGCAGCATGGTTCCCACTTGCAGAGCGGTCAACTGAGGTAGTATTCGCCGGTGCGTCTGACCCACCTGTGGCAAACGTAACGCGTTGGTTACCCCTGGTCAACCCAACCTGCGTTCACAAGACCCGGCCATTAGGCCGAGGCCATTGGCATTCTTCCTCCATAACATGAGCAGCATTGCTCTTCCCAGGAAGAGCCGATCCCACTACATCTTGCAGACGGTCAAATCCTAACTCCTTAATAACCTCGGGCAACTCTGCAACGATTTCTTGCATCCGTCGTGGATATTGAAAGGTGACGGTTCCCACCATTACCGCGGATGCCCCGGCCATTAAAAATTCCACCACATCCACGGCGGAACTAATTCCTCCCATGCCTACTATGGGAATTTTTACCGCTTGTGCTACTTCGTACACAATGCGCAAGGCAATTGGTTTAAGCGCAGGTCCGGATAAGCCCCCGGTAATCCCCCCCAAAGCGGGCCTCCGATGTTTGACGTCAATAGCCATTCCCACCAGTGTGTTAATGGCGGAAATCATGTCAGCGCCAGAATTTTCCACTGCTTCAGCAATTTCCACCGGGTAAGTGGTGTTTGGTGAAATTTTGACCATTACCGGCAAATCGGTCTCCAACCTCACGGCAGCCATCACCTGTGCTGCCTGATCGGGATCTTGTCCAAAGCTCATTCCCCCTTCTTTGATGTTAGGGCATGAAATATTCACTTCCAAGGCATCAATCCCTGGCTCTCGACTCAACCGGGACGCGACTTGACGGTATTCATCAACGGTATGACCGATAATGTTGGCAATAATGCGGGTGCCAATGTCGCTCAAAAATCTCAGGTC
>JAMCTO010000108.1 GCA_023381095.1 Bacillota bacterium | reverse complement strand
TAGTTGATACTAAGTGCAAGTTCATGGGATAAAATGGAACACACGGTATGGGAAGATGAACCTATAATCATCAATGAAGAAGTACAATTCAAGAGATAGGTATGACTGCTTAGATTGAGACAAAACCATAGTAAGGTGGGGATAAGATGTTTACAAAAGAACAATTATGTAATGCTGTACTGGTAGAAGCAGAAAAGTATCAGAAAGCGATAGACGTATTTGATAATATAGTAATACCAATTGATGACAATCTTACTAATACCTATTTCAAAAATCACCACTATGCTCATGAAAGAATGTTTTTTCGATTAAACGAGTCAAGAGATGCCATAATAATTCGGACACCCTTTAACTTGAGCACACATTTGGAATCAATTAACGTGGAGAGAATTTGGAATTGGTATACACATATGAACCCGAATAAAACAGCAAATAACGATAGCCTAGAACGTATTGCTTATGAAATATTGTGTAATATACTTGAACCTTAACGAGAAAACAAGGTTCACCCCCAACTCCGACAGATTGATAAATGGCTAACTGACAAGGGTTTGGCTTAGAATTAATTTTTCGCAATCCTAAGTTTACAGAAAGCAGAATGAACGGAGAATGCCACCGACCTATGTGCCGTTGATGTATACCCTAACCGGACGTCAGGCAACCTGCTGTAATCCCGTCAGAATAGGGTCAAAAAACGCATTCATTGACATATTCCCCTGAGGGTCATAGACTTATTTCTGACACTTTGTCAGAAAAGGGGGACGGTCTTATGCCGGGTCATCGAATCGGGTATGTCCGCGTCAGCAGCCTGGACCAAAATCCCACACGTCAGCTGGAGGCGATACCCGTGGACCGCGTCTTCACGGATCAGGCCTCAGGGAAAGATGTGCAGCGGCCGCAGTTGGATCAGCTGCTCGCCTTTGTGCGGGAGGGGGACACGGTCGTCGTGCACAGTATGGACCGGCTGGCCCGCAACCTGGATGATTTGCGGAAGCTCGTCCAGAACTTCACACGGCAAGGCGTACGCATCGAATTTGTGAAAGAACACTTAACCTTTACCGGGGAAGATTCCCCAATGGCGCAGCTGATGCTCTCCGTGATGGGGGCCTTTGCCGAATTTGAACGGGCGTTGATTCGCGAACGGCAGCGAGAAGGCATTACGCTGGCGAAACAGCGGGGGGTCTATCGCGGCCGCCACAAGTCCTTGCGGCCCGACCAGGTGGCGGAGCTACGGCACCGCGCGCAGGCCGGGGAAAAGAAAACTCAGCTGGCGCGGGCCTTTGGCATTAGTCGTGAGACGGTGTATCAGTATTTGCGGGAAGAGAGTTAACATCTGATATCTGCTCCACCGCCGACGTGGGATTACAGAGCTACGCAATAGCCCGCCTCCGAAGAGGCGGGCTATAATGGACGTGAGGGCATGCCCTATAGGCAGCCTCCTAGAACAGGAGGTGAAGGGCTATGCACCTGACCATAACGGTGTCGATCTCTTTCCCCGGACTGGCACTGTACATCTGGTGGCGCACTACACGACGCAAGCGTCGGTAGACCCTCACTCCACCTCCCCTGTCATCAGCAGGGGAGGTTCTTGCTTATAATATACCGAATGCCCAGCACTGATGCAAATGTCAATAACTTCGACACAGAGCGCACACCGGGCCGTCCGCTACCGTCGGCCGACAAATATTCTGCGAATCCTTGCCAATCCCTTTCCCAATGGGTTACTATGATTCCAGAGTTTGGGGACAGGCCTCCATGGCACGACGCTTGTCGACACGACCCGGATGTCAGCGCAAACGGAAAAACGAGCGGCTTCGCAACCGCTCGTCCTCCCGCGCTGACGCGCCAACCGTTATCAGCAAACGGTTTAGCTGTCACTTACTATTGTACCATGTGTAGGTGATAAGACAAGGCTAACCCTCGCAGACAACGGTCTGGCGAGGGATTTTTTAGGCCCACCGTCTCCAAACAAAAAAACACGGCTAAGACATTAGCCGTGCCAGTAAAGGTAATGGAAAGGTTTCGAACCTATTTGCCCCCATCTCCCCAGATGCGCAAATAAGTTCTCAATAGAGTAAATCACCGCGAAAGGAGTGACTGAGCATTTTTTGAATCATCCCGGCGATTATTGCCCGGACTACTCTCACCAATACAGAAAGGCGTAAACCGAGTTTTTGATAGTGCCCCGGCGTTACTTTTTGATAGTAGACCGGCGTTATCGTCCGGGCCAATCTCTCCAAATAGAAAGGAGTGACTGAGCGTTTTTTGATAGTATGAAGACGTTATGTCGCAAAAAAATTGCGAGACACGTCTCGGGCATGTTTATGTCTTTATGATAACGGCCCGACGCCAAAAGCGTCAAGCGGTTTTCCTGCAAATGACCGCTCGTGCTATCAAAAACCTCAATAGACCATGACATTCTCTCAACATCCATCAACTTATACGTATACCGATCGCTTATTTCTCCGCTGGGTGGAACAAACCGACTGGCCCCCGAACACCAAACGGGTGTGCCGTGTCCTGTTTGCCCACCAGCGCAAGCACGCGCAGGTCTATCTCCTGCACAGCACCATTGCCGCGTGGCTCGGCATTTCGGTCGCCACAGTCAAGCGGGCCATCCGGTTTCTGGTTAGCCTCGGCCTGCTCCAAGTGACCTCCAAGTTCCGAAAAGATGGCGGACAGGGCAGCAACCGCTATAAGGTCTTGCCCCACATCCTTACCGCCATCACGCCGCCCTCAGAGACCCCCTACAGGACGGCATCGTCTGCCACTCCCGAGGACACGGACATTGCCGCGCTCGCGCAGCCCCTCGCCCCAGACGATGGCCGAGAAACGCACACGCAGCCCTTGATGGTTCCTCGACACAACGACGTAAAAGACAAGGCTCCGAGCACTCATCAAGGTGATACGGACGACGTTCCGAATCTCCCTACCCTATCATTAGAGACGGCTTCGACCCCAGAGAAACAGCCTGCCGCGCTCAACACGCTGGCCACGGGTTCTACGGCCAATCCGCCGCCCGCCGTACCGTCTCACGACGTTTCCTCCCTCGGAGATATTTTGGCAACGTGGGCTCACAAGCACGATGTCTTATCCCCCACCATGACCCGGGAGGAGGCACACACTGACCCGGGGGGGCAGGTCACTCCCATGCCGCTAAGCGAGGACCTGACAACGCTAGCGGGATCGACCCCTCTGGCTACGGTAAAGAATTTTATAAAGAAAAAGATCAACAACAGGGATTCTCACCAGACCAGCGATCCCCAGGTAAAAACCGTCGCCGAAGAACAACCTGCCTCTGTTGTGGTTCATCCCGAAGCCTCTCTGAAACCTAAAGCCTCCGCCGATCCATCACGACAATCGGCACCGACCAGGGAGACAGCTCCACAGGGAGAAAACAGCACCACAGCCCCAGAGGACTCCCCATGGATGCAAAACTTACTGCGGATAGGCACGCGAGAAACGATTGAGCGCGTCATGGCCTGGTATAGGGCCTGCCCTCCTCACCATCCGGCCCGACCGAAGCATCCCGCGGCATGGATCTATACGGCGGTCAAACAAAATTGGCAAACGCCGCCCACATGGATGACGCCAAAAGCGTCTCCCTCTATGCGCTACCGCATCGTAAGGGACGATGAGGAGACCTGGTCGTCGTCCGTCGACACGGCACCGCCAACAGAGGACACGGAATGGACCACGATTACCACATGGATGG
>JAMCTO010000107.1 GCA_023381095.1 Bacillota bacterium | reverse complement strand
GTCCGTCACCGGGTGGACCAGGTGTTGGTGCTCGCGGTGGCTGCCGTGTTGGCCGGTCAGCGGACGTTTGTCGCGATCGGTGACTGGATTCAGGACTTGCGGCCGGAGCAACGGGCAGCCTTCGGCTGCCCCCGGTGGGGAGACACGTATAAAGTGCCCAGTGAGCCGACCGTGCGCCGCATGCTCCAACAACTCGATGCCGACGTTTTAGACACCGTGCTGACCCAGTGGCTCACCAGGGAATTGGGGCAGCCCGGGGACGGGATTGCCCTCGATGGGAAGAGTGTCCGCGGATCCGGACATGGGAGCCGTGAACTCCCCGATCATGTCCTTTCGGCGGTAGTGCATCGTACCGGGGAGGTGATGGACCCAGTCGACCTGGATGTTAAAACCAATGAAATCCCGAAACTCACAGAGCTCTTGAACCCGCTCGAAACGTCGTGACTAGCGACGCACTGCCTACGCAGCGGGACACCGCGCGCTATCTCGTTGATGAGAAACACGCCCAGTATGTGATGGAAGTAAAGCAGAAACAACCCACCCTCCATGATGCCCTTGAGGCGTTCGACCTCGAGGATTTTTCCCCCTCCGAACCGAATACTCGACCAGGGCGGACGGATTGAAATCCGGCCCTTGCGCACAACGACCGTCCTCAACGGTTATCTGGACTGGCCCCACATGGGCCTAGTGTTTCGCGTTGACTGCCATGTCACCGACCTCAGAGAAAAAAATCTCCGCGATGAAGTCGAGTTTGGCATCACGGATATCGTCCCGGATGAGGCGGATGCCGCCTGTTTCAATGCGCTAGTACGTGGGCACTTGGGGCATTGAAACGCGCTTGCACTACGTGCGATTGGACCTATGATGAGTCCGCACCAAGCAAGGTCCCCGGGTGATGACGACGCCTGCGTAATACCGCCATTGGCTTACTCCGATACCTCCAGTGACCTTATATCAGTCGAGCCGTAAAGTATCTGGACCGCCACCCCGAGCACATCGCCGCGCTAGTCATGAGGTGATCCGTCGCTCAATACCATACTCGGAGAAGTAGCCCGACGAGAGACGGTCATTCCCAAGCCATTCATTTCCAATTGCACACGCCACACATAAGCTCAATATTCACGCCATTATCTTGGGCACTCTTTATCGTTTATTTGACACTAGGTCTTAATTATGGTAGCATTCCTTGGACTGATCTCCAGTGTGGAGCGCATGATAGGGGGATATTTGTGTACGCTGTTATCGAGACCGGGGGAAAGCAATACCGGGTTGCTCCCGGTGATGTCTTATTAATTGAGAAACTTCCCGTCGAGCCAGGCGTGGAATATGACTTCGACCATTTGCTGATGGTGGTGGGCGACGAGGGCACCCCTGTCGTGGGCACCCCGTATGTTGAAGGAGCGCGGGCTGTTGCCACGGTTGTGAACCAAGAGCGGGGAGAAAAAATTTTAGTATTTAAATATAAGCCTAAGAGCAACTACAGACGGCGGCAAGGCCACCGGCAATATTTGACACGGGTGCGCATTGACCGTATTGAGTTGCCGTTATAGTATAACGTGATACAAATTCGGGTGTGGTACACCAAAGATGGTGCGCCAGAACGGCTTATGATGACGGGACATGCTGGGCGAGGCCCTTATGGACAAGACGTCGTATGCGCTGCAGCCAGTGCATTGGTGGAAACACTAATGTTGGGATTGGCCCATGTGATACCGACCGAGGTAAAAACGTTAGCTAATCAAGAGGGTAACGTCGATTTGGTGTTTCCGAGCCACTTGACCCCTTCTGCACGAGCCGTCGTTGACACTATTCTCTACGGATTGAAAGATCTTTCCGATACGGAACCGCGATTTGTTCGATGGAATCAAAAATTCGACACCAACGACGAGGAGAGGTAGCGATGCGGTTACAGTTATTTGCTCACAAAAAAGGTGGCGGTAGTTCCCGAAACGGTCGGGATTCCAATCCTAAATACCTTGGGGTGAAGCGGCACCAAGGGCAGATTGTGACGGCGGGAAGCATTATTGTGCGCCAACGCGGCACTCGGTTTCATCCTGGAACAAATGTGGGAATGGGACGGGATCACACGTTGTACGCCAAGGTTGACGGCCAAGTGGCGTTTGTGCGGCGCTCCCATGAACGCCGTGAAATAGCCATCATCCCTGTAACCGAAGCTCAATAGGCTTCGCGTAGCGGGGAGGTCGTAAGAGATGAGGCATACGGCCATCCGGTTAGCTGTGCTTCTTGCGTTAGGGGTGGGTGCGGATGGGGCACATCACCTCTGGCGCGTTTTTTTTCTTATATTGCTGGTAGGATATACCTGGCAATGGGCCCGTATGCGTGGATATGCGGTTGCCGTGGATATACACCGCCATCAGCGGCATCGTTATGCGAACCAATTGCAAGTGATCAGCGGGTGGCTTCAACTCGGCAACTCGGAGCGGGCCAACCAATATTTGTGGGAAGTAGGATTAAAAAGTGTACAGCAAGGCGCATTGGGCAAACTGCCTCTACGCTGGACCTTTACCTTGGTACGGTTGGACGCACTGGCGGAACGGTATGGCACCATGCTGTGGTATGAGGGCATAGAGTCGTTAGAACCACGATACTGGGCGCTTTGCGGGTTAAATCGAGCGGTTCGGCAAACTATCTTGATTGCCGATGGCAATCCGATATTAGTGGTTTTTAACCGCACTTCGTTTATGGTCAGAGTACAAGGTATTAAGCGACTGCCTACCAAGCACATTATGGGTGTGCGATGGGTGTGGGATGAACACACCTTAACTGGTTCGTGGGGAAGAAGACAGGAAACTTTGGGCTAGGAGGCCTTTATGTTTGTTGATGAAGTACGCATTTATGTTCAAGCTGGCAATGGCGGCAGCGGTTCCGTGGCCTTTCGCCGGGAAAAATTTGTTCCCAACGGAGGACCCGCCGGCGGTGACGGCGGAAAAGGCGGAGATGTGGTTTTTTTCGTGGACTCTGGTCTTAATACCTTGATGGATT
>JAMCTO010000106.1 GCA_023381095.1 Bacillota bacterium | reverse complement strand
CAGGAGGTGACTATCTGGCCGCTGCTTTGGTTGGACAGGCCATTTCCCGGATTAGTCCGGCCATCGCGCTTTCCGTCGGAGCCCACGTAAACTTGTGTATGCATAACATTTTTCGCAACGGCTCACTCGTGTTGAAACAACAATACTTGCCAGGATTGGCGTCGGGAACCCTGGTTGGTGGCTTGGCATTAACGGAGCCCAACGCCGGTTCTGACGCCATGGGCATTCGTACCCGCGCCGAACCGATTGACGGCGGTTATCTGCTAACCGGCACGAAAACCTTTATCACCAATGGGCCCATTGCCGATGTTCTGGTGGTGTACGCGGTAACCGACCCTAAACTCGGACGGCATGGGCTAACCGCCTTTGTAATTGAGACCGCGTGGTCAGGATTTCAGGTGGCAAAGTCTCTCGACAAACTGGGCATGCGAGGATCCCCCACCGGAGAACTGGTTTTTGACCACATGGAAGTACCGGACGATCATGTCCTGGGGTCCCCAAATGGCGGCGTCCGTGTGATTATGAGCGGACTCGACTTGGAGCGCGCCTATTATTCAGCCAACGCTATCGGCATCATCGAGGAGATGCTGGACCAGTCACTGCGTTACGCTCAACAAAGAGAACAATTCGGACGCCCTATAGCGCAATTTGAATTAATTCAAGAAAAGCTGGCGGACATGGCCACCCAATTAGATGCAGCACGCCTCTTCACCTATCATGTGCTGTCGTTGGCGCAAACTGGCCAACGGGTTAGCCGACTGGCAGCGTCGGCCTTGCTGTTTGCCGCCGAAGCCGCCAACCGTGCCACCAATCAGGCCTTGCAAATTCATGGTGGCTATGGTTTTACCAAAGATTTTGCCATCGAACGTTTCTTTCGTGATGCAAAACTGTTGGACATCGGCGCCGGCACTAATGAAATCCGCCGTATCCTCATTGCACGCGAATTGCTCGGTGATCGCTGAAACCACAGGCAGGAGGTTGAGATTATGACCGAATCCGATTACGTCGAAAGCTTGGAACTCAATTTATTGCGAAGGTTCAATGTAGCTGATGCCTTGCACCGCAGCGCACTACGCTATCCCCACCGCGCCGCCTTGACTTTCGAAGACACTCAAGTGTCCTATCAAAATTTGGATGGGTGGGCAAACCAGGTCTCTCGATATCTTCTCAATCACGGCGTCAAAAGTGGCGACGTGATCGCCGCGTTAGCCCTGAATCATCCGCGCTTAGTCGCGCTCTGGATGGGTGCCGCCCGTATGGGTGCTATCTATTGTCCCATCAATCCAATGCTGCCAGCCAAAGACATCGCCTCAACCTTGCAAAGAGTGCGAGCCAAAATGTTTTTTGTTGATAACGCGATGTTGACTGGCGTGACTCAGATCGAATCTCCAGGTCTCAGTCGGATCGCCTTGGAATCTCCCCAACCCGAATGGCAAAGTTGGGATGAGACGGTAGATCAAGAACCGACCGATTACGTAGAAACCCATGTCTCCAGCGAGGCAGTGAGTACGCTCCTATTTACTAGCGGCACCGAATCGGCACCCAAAGGGGTCATGAATACCCATGCCAACTGGTATGCAGCTTTGCTGAGCATGCTGAGTGATTTGGAGATGAACCGCCATCAAAAAGTAATGCTTGCGCTTCCCCTGTTTCATGTTGCAGGTCTTTATGTCCTTTTTGGCACTTTAAGCAGCGGCGCCCAAGGCTTCCTCATGAGTCGCATTATTCCTAAAGAGCTGCTGCGAGACATTGACAGTTGCCAATTAACCTGGGCATGTCTTCCCGCCACAGTATTCATTGGCCTATTAGCGCAACCGGAATTACCGTCTGCTTCCCTGAAATCATTGAAGCGTTGTGTGGTGTTTCAATATATCCCGACCACACCATTAAATGCTTGGAAAGCCAAACTGCCTCACGTTGAGTGGAGCACCTATTGGGGACAATCGGAATTGACTCCGCTCGGCGCTTCCATGCCGCCAGAAGAGTTTTGGAACCGCACTGACGAGCCGGACCCCATTGGTTTGCCCCATCTACCAGTAGAACTGAAATTAGTCGATGCTGAGGACAACGAAGTGCCGCGAGGGCAGCCAGGCGAAATCGTGGTACGCTCCCCAGCAGTGATGGCCGGGTACTTTGAAGATGCCGGTCGCACCGCCGAAGCATTCCGCCATGGGTGGCACCACACCGGGGACGTAGCCTACCAAGACGACGACGGCTTTATTCATTTCGTGGACCGGAAAAAAGGCATTATCAAATGTGGCGGAGAGAACGTCTCCTCGCAAAAAGTTGAAGAGGCCATTGCATCGGTTCATGGGGTGGCCGAAGTTGCAGTGATCGGAATCCCCGACCCGTATTGGATAGAAGCAGTGGTAGCCGTGGTGGTCTTAAGCCCTAATGCCGAAGTTACCGTTGAAGCCATTACCGACGTCTGCAAAAATCGCCTTGCACGCTACGAAGTGCCTAAAGCCATTCATTTCGTTGAAGCGTTACCAAAAAACCCCTCAGGAAAAATTCTCAAACGTGATTTAGTGGTGCAGTTTGCCAAAGATGCCCAGTAATTTTGACGAGGGTTCTAAACACAACAGAACCCTCGTCACTTCCTCTATTGTAAATTTATCCAGACATCCTTTATCTCGGTGTACAGTTCCAAAGCATGGTGGCCCATTTCCCGCCCGAAACCCGATTGCTTAAAACCTCCCCAGGGCGCTGCTGCGTCGTAGATGTGATAGGCATTGATCCAAACCGTGCCTGCCTCTAAGTTTTGCGCAAGATAATGGGCAGTCCTCACGTTTTCCGTCCAGACGCCAGCGGCGAGCCCATACTCTGAGGAATTGGCCCGTTCTAAAGCTTCTTCTAAATCATCAAACGGCATCACTGCTACCACTGGTCCAAAAATTTCTTCCCGAGATATAGTCATGGTGTCGGTGACATTGGCAAATACCGTAGGTTTAATGTAAAAACCACTACCAGCCTCCGGTAAAGTTTCTCCTCCGGCTACCAGGCTGGCGCCTTCGCGTCGGGCTGAATCAATATACCCTAGTACTCGCTGGTATTGTTCTTCGGACACCACAGGTCCCATTTGGGTTTTCGGATCCAAAGGATTGCCGACCCGCATTCGGTTGGCATAATCACCCATTTGTTCTAAAGCCTGGTCATAAATTTCCCGCGCCACATAAATCCTGGAACCAGCCGAACAGACTTCGCCCTGATTCATGAAAATTCCCAGCATAGCCCCGGAAATGGCGCGTTTTAAATTGGCATCGGCACAAATGATATTGGGAGACTTGCCACCCAACTCCATAGAGACCCGCGCCATGCGGTCCGCAGCAGTGCGCATAATCGATTTGCCCACTTCCGTGGAACCGGTAAAGGAAACTTTGTTGACCCCAGGGTGAGCTACTAATGCGGCCCCAGCTTCCGGACCATATCCCGTCACCACGTTGACCACGCCTGGCGGAAATCCTGCTTCGGTCACCAATTCCGCCAGCCGCAAAACACTTAGCGGTGATTGCTCCGCTGGCTTTAAAACCACGGTGCAACCTGCCGCCAACGCCGCTCCTAGTTTCCATACCGCCATCAATAGCGGGAAATTCCAAGGGATGATAGCTCCAACCACCCCCACCGGCTGTCTGACAGTGTAATTAAAAAAATTGCCTGCTGATACCGGGATTGTTTCGCCTTCAATTTTGGTGGCCCAGCCAGCCATGTAGCGCATGTGGTCGACAGCCATCGGAGTGGTTCCATACTGGGCTTGGCGAATCGGCATTCCCATGTCGATACTGTCCAACTGGGCCAATTCCTCAAGATGGTCCGCCATTAAATCTGCTAGACGCCAAATCAAAGTGCTTCGCGCCTGCGGGCTCATCTGACGCCAATCTTTTCCGCGAAACGCGGATTTGCCCGACACCGAGGAGACCCAGTTTCCATCAATATAGTGTTGGTGAGACCGCGAGATAAACCCTTGCACTCGGGTCTCGGTTTGCAGTTGTTGTTCCAAAAATATCGCCTCCGCCATCAGGCCCTTCAGTTATTGTTGCGGCCGCTTATCCACTATACGAACAGCTTTCCCTTCACTGCGCGGCAAAACGCCAGGCTTATGCATGTGCAATCCCACGGAAATTCCCAGTTCACTTCGCAACATATGCAGAACCTTTTGTCGCAACGCATTTGAGCGTACATGATCTGGTTCCAGGGAACCGATCTCGGCAAAGTATTCTGGCGTTACTTCGCAATGCACTTCAAGGGTGTCCAATGCTCCCTGATGATCCACTACCACTTGATAATGTGGGGCAATCTCATTCACCTGAAGCAGGACATATTCGATCTCGGTGGGAAACACATTCACGCCACGGATAATCAGCATGTCGTCCAGTCGGCCCTTGATGCGAGACATGCGCACCAAGGTTCGGCCACAAATGCACGGCTCAGGGTTCAAAGAGGCAATGTCGCCGGTACGATAACGAATGACGGGAAAAGCCTCTTTGGTCAGCGAAGTGAACACCAACTCCCCTGTTTCCCCATACGGCAAAGGCAATTCTGTTTTGGGATCGACAATCTCCGGTAGAAAATGGTCTTCCGCAATATGGAGTCCATTTTGTGCCTCAATGCACTCCATGGCCACCCCGGGACCAATGACCTCACTTAGTCCATAAATATCCATCGCCTTAATGGCTAAAGCCTCTTCTATTTCTTGACGCAACGCTTCACTCCAGGGTTCAGCACCTAAGATGCCATATTCTAAACTCGTTTTGCGCGGATCTAAACCCATTTTCCTCATCTCGTCAGCAATGTTGAGCACGTAAGAAGGAGTGCCCGCAATACCACGAGGAGTAAAGTCTTGAATCACCAGCACTTGCCTGGGAGTATTGCCTCCCGACACCGGAATGACTGCCGCGCCTAATTCTTCAACACCATAATGAAGACCCAGTCCTCCTGTGAACAAGCCATATCCGTATGCATTGTGAAATCGGTCACCAGGTCTTCCCCCCGCACACGCAACTGCCCGGGCGACAACTCGTGACCAGCGCTCGATATCGCCTTTAGTATATGCCACAACAGTCGGTTTGCCGCGAGTGCCAGAGGAGGCATGAAATCGCACGACCTGATCCAAGGGCACCGCAATGAGACCAAAAGGATAGTTGTCACGCAAATGGTGTTTTCGTATAAAGGGAAGCCGAATTAGATCCTCTAAACGGGTAATATCCGAAGGTTTTATCTGCGCTTTCTCCATCTCCTGACGGTAAAAAAGCACATGGTCATACATATGCTGGACCGTCTTTTGCAAACGGTCCAGCTGCAACGCTTCCAAATCAGAACGGGAAGCAGTTTCCGTCGCCAAATCCAATATCATGCCCACTGTCCGACGTAGA
>JAMCTO010000105.1 GCA_023381095.1 Bacillota bacterium | reverse complement strand
ATGCCTCACACCTCGATCCATTTGAGACCACGATTGACACTTGGCTCAACGAGGATCACCGCCACCGTTTTAAACAACGCCATACCGCCCGACGGACGATTTATTGGATGAACCTCATTTCCCGCTGCCAAAAACTATTCAGCATATTGCCCCTTTGCATTCGGTCGGATCCCCCGGTGTTGACAAGGCGAACGTTCGGCAACCTTCACCCTCAACGGCCACGATGCCAATCCAGCGCTGGCTTACTGCACCCACCGAACCATCTGTCCTTTGGCTGCTGACTACATGCTACGGGAGTTGCGATGCCCAGCTGTCATCCGCTTCCTTGGCCACGGCCTGGGCCTCTTCGAGTGAACGCGTGGATCGTCCTGAGGCCACAGCCCAGTAATAGAAGGGGATCGAGACCACGATGACGGCGATTTCGTCCCATGGCGCTGGGATCACCTTGGTCCCCCCAAAGGTGCCCAATTTAGCCCACAAGATCATAAAGGCCATGTACACCAAGAGCCAGAGGCCGCTTTTAACATCAACCCAGCGACGATCCGAATCTCGCGCAAAATAAATGGCGTAAATGATGAGCCCTATCAAGGTCATGAGTCCGAGATCACCATCAATCGGCCAGCCCGTCCAATAAAAGATTAAACTACCGACCACAAAACCAATGGGCCCCCACCAAGTCAATCCCCCCAATTTGTAACGACGGGTCATATGACTTGCGGTGCGTCTGAGCACGGCAACACTGACGGGACCCATCATATAGGTAAGGATGGTCGCGCTCGACAGCACACCGACAAGTTTTTGCCAACTAGGAAACGGCAACAAAAAGGCGATGCCGACAAAAAACGCAATGATGATTGCGGAACCAGGTGTGCCCCGCCTATTTAACGTACGAAACGTTTTGGGAAAGTAGCCGTTTTTGGCGAAGCCCAACACGCCCCGGGGCGTACCCGCCGCGTACACTAATCCAGTGCCAAAAGGCGAAAGAATCGCGTCACCATAAAGAATAATCGCCACCCAACTGAGATTCATGGCAAAGGCCAGATTAGCGTATGGCGAGGCATAACTTAAAGCCGACCAGCCCTTAGCCAAGGCATGGGCGGGCACACCGCCAATAAACACCACTTGCAAAAACATATAAAGAACGCCAGTACCAATCATGGCGATGATAAAGGCGCGAGGGATATCACGCTGCGGATTTTTCGCCTCTCCTGCCAAATCCATCATGGGCCGAAAGCCGGTGTACGCGAAGATGATACCACCCAAAGAGATCGCGGAAAACACGCCCCCCCAGCCGTAAGGCATAAATCCGCCTGTCGCATGGGTGAAGTTCGCCGGATGGAACCCCACAACCAAAAAGGCCACTATGGTTAACAGAGGCGCGGCAAATTTGATGAAGGTCATCGGCGTGTTGATGCGAGCGTACAATTTAACTCCCAAATAATTGATCATGAAGAAAAATGCCACTAATAAGACGGCCACGCCAAATCCTGCGTTGGTCAGCGAACCACTCACATTGTTGTATAGTCCATGGACATAACTGGATGAGTACTGCAAGACGGCTTCGGCCTCAATCGGGGGAATGCCCGCCCAAGAGATGATGGCCGCCCAACCGATAAGATAGCTGACCAGCCGACCATGCGTGTAGCGCGGATAGCGAATGATACCCCCGGCCTCCGGCAGCATACCCGCCAGCTCGGCAAATGACAATCCTAGCACGATGACGCCAAAGGCGCCAATCACCCAAGACAAGATGGCCGCCGGACCGGCGATGGTGGCCGCGGTCATCGAGGCGAACAACCATCCTGACCCCACCAAACCGCCAATCGCGGTCATGGTCAAATCCAGCAATGACAGTTCGCGGCGCAATTTTGCTGGAGGATTCTTGGTGTCGTTGTCAATCTCAGTCATAAGCTCTTCTCCTCCTCGAGAAAAATAGATGATTTCAGCGCTACCACGAACCGATTACAGTTAACGCTGTAGGTGGCCGGTTTAAATAGGATCCCTCTCCATTATCGATGATAAGCTCGGTTTCTATCGGCACCACACCGACAATCGCTGGATGAGACCTATCCTGCATCTGCATAACCATACCCCTTCCCAAGATGTCCAACCCCCCGTGTGTCCCCTGATCATCCTGTAAATCTTAAGGGATATACACTATTCATACGACAAAAGTTACCCATTTCCTGCACAATCAGCTTTTATTGTACGAAAATTATGTCATAACTGGCGCATTATACCGTGCAATATCGAGGTACACGTCAATGTGACAGTCTTGTACGTACCCAAACTGCCAGACAAATAAATTCCATTGCTACACAGACCCCTACTTCATGCCTTTCTTGTCTTATCACGCTGGGCATAATTGCCCTTCCGATATTCGCCGCAACATCAAGCAAGGCCGCATCACGGCGTATATCAACGAGTTTTATTACCAGCTGTATCAGGACAGCCACCGCTCACTGGCAGTGGGACATCAGCCCGCAACGATCTGCCCATGTTCCCATGGAGGCCTTATGTCTCCCTCAATGGCCATCGCTATTGTGATTGCCAACGTTTTAACCGAACTTCCATCCGTTCATCGAGTTCTTCTCCAATACGTTCTGAACTCTTCGTGGGATCGGGGTATGGCAACGATTCGTGATTTTTCCGCCATAAGCCAGGTTTTGCCAATTATGATGACAAATTCGTAGGGAGATCCTGCAGTAAAGCATAGTCCACCGGTGGAGGTGGCCGCGTCAAATCCAATTCATAGCGGCCAAAGCGATTCACATGGGCGGTTCCGTAAGGACTCAAGGCGGACAGGACATCGGGGGCTAATGGATGCCCGGTCTGTTGCAGCGAATGCAGCGCAAACGTCATCCGGAAAACATTGAAAAAAATCAGACAGTTGGCGACCAAGTGGTTGTATTTCATGATCTTCCGCTGCTCGGTGCGGTCGTTCGTCGCAATCGTGCCCTCACCTCCGAAAAAGATCCACTTGGCAAAGCCATTAAACGCCTCACTTTTGTTGGTCGCCGCTTGAATGGTGGCGCGGAGGTCGGCCTCGTTCATGTAGCGCAACAAAAACTCGGTGCGTACCGCTCGCCCTAACTCACGAAATGCTTGATATAAGCGGTTCTTACGGCTGTAACTGCTGAGTTTGGCGTAAAAGCGTTGACG
>JAMCTO010000104.1 GCA_023381095.1 Bacillota bacterium | reverse complement strand
CCCGAAAACACATCGATTAAGCGCAGGGTCTTGAGATCTGCCAGATGAGCATCCAGGACGATACGGTTTAATGTGCCCACCGTGCTCGCCTCGGGGACCACTAAAGAGAGATCACGGACTACCTCGGGATACCTGGATGGGCTGGGAACCACACCACTAATTGCGGATTTGGTGTGATGGATGTCAAAGAGGCTGAGCACCCCGATTCGTTTAGCATGGTAGCGAGAGGCCACGCGAGGTCGCAACTCTCCTAAAAATCCCACCGTGCGTTTTTCTGTATTTAACACAGTGGCAGAACGTCCTGGGTGCATGAAAGCGGGCAGATCCCTGTCAGTCACCGTCGATATCTCAAGATTTAAACGCCGAATGACCCATTCCAAGGCCCCCTTTAGTCGGTAAATTGCTAGGTTTTCCGGTAATCCCTTGGGATATTGAGGGTAGTCGTCCAAAATTTCAGCGACTGCCAATTGCATTGGTTCTTCGGCACGATCCTGTTTCCTCGCATAGATCGGTGCCAATTCAAAGATGGCAACGGGCTGATCTCGTCGTGAGCGGTTGTAGCCCACCACTTCGAGAAGATGAGGCAACAACGATGTCCTGAGCATTTCTTCTTCCGCGCGGAGTGGATTGCTAATGCGGACCGGATCCGGAACATCCGCCATCGTTACCACGTCTCGGCTAGGTGACCAAAATGGGCGCGTTACCACTTCACAGTAACCGGATTCAACCCACAAATCCCGAAGACGTTCTTGGAATTCCACTTCTTGGTTGCGGGCCCCAGGAACATTAGGGGAATGGGGCACGGTCACCGGAATCATGTCCAGCCCTATTACCCGGGCTACTTCTTCACATAAATCTTCGGTGGCAGTAACATCATGGCGGTTGCTAGGAATTGAAATCCAATCCCCGTCCACCTGAAACCGCAAGCGGTCCAGTGCCTGCGAAATATCCTGATTCGTCCAATCGACTCCCAATAAAGACCGAATCCGATCCGGTTGAAATCGAATGCGTCGGCGCATTGGCATCTGCCCTATTATAGTGCTGGAACCCTTAGTCACCATCGCACCGCAGTCGCTCAAAATATCCACCGTCGCTTGAGCCGCGACCGGAACAATTTCGGGGTCAGTTCCCTTACCAAAATGAATTGCTGCATCGGTACTTAAACGATGTGTGCGCATGCTGAGAAATATTCCCGAAGCATTAAAGTAGGCTGATTCCAACCATACCTGGCGAGTCTCTGCACTAATGGCGGCTCTCTGCCCGCCCATGATCCCGGCAAGCGCAATGGGGCCGATTTGGTCGGCAATAAATCATCCGCTCTTAACTGACACTTCGAGCCATCTAGCAATATCATGACTTCACCTTCGGCGGCCTTACGTACTTCGATAGGCAGCACTACCCGTTGTTGATCAAATGCATGCATTGGGTGACCCAAATCCCACAAGACGAAATTCGTCACGTCCACCACGGGATGTATGACGCGAAGTCCTATGGCCACCAACAGTACCTGCATCCATAACGGCGAATTTTGAATGCCAGCCACCTCGAATCCGGACAAGCCATAAACCGGGCACGCCAAAGGATCTTTAACCTCAGCCACCCCCGGATCTTGGCGATACTCCAATGGGGCGCTTAGCGGAGTCAGTTCCAGTTCCAATACCGCCGCCAGTTCGCGGGCGATGCCCAGCACACTTTGGTCAAATACTGCTAAATTAGGGGTCAACTCCAACTCATAAATCGTGTCAGTACCCCCCACTTCGTCAATGAAGCGAGATCCTAGAGGCAAATCGCCATGGTATATCCATAAATCGCCGGTGGTGTCCTGAAATCCCAACTCAGCGGCGGACAGCAACATGCCCGGAGAAGGAATTCCCCGCATTGTGACAGTCTCCAACACCCGACCATCAGGCAAATGAGTCCCAGGTGGTGCATACCACAACCGATCTCCGGTAAAGCCGTTATTAGCCCCGGTCACTACCGTCACTAGTTCATGCAGAGCCCTTCTCACAGTCACCAAAGACAACAAATCGGCATGGGGATGCGGTCTGCGTTCTACCACTTCCACTAATTCTATCTCTCGGTAAATCTCTCCCCAAGTTTCTACAGAGCCCACTTCGATGCCCATTTGCAATAAGCCTGACGCAACCTGCGCAGGCTCTGGTACCTCTTTCAAATGTCGTGCCAGCCACCGATGGCTCAGTTTCATAACATTGGCCTCCCTGTGTAACGGTCAAACGCCATTAAATATTCCAAGTCGTTTTGATATAAAGGCCTCAGATCATCCAAACCGAAAATTCTCATGGCCAACCGCTCAATTCCTAACCCAAAGGCAAAGCCGCTGACTTCTTGCGGGTCGTATCCCCCATTTTGCAAAACCACCGGATGCACTAAACCAGATCCCAAAATTTCCACCCACCCAGTTCCCTTGCATGTTCGGCACCCGGTTCCGCCACATGCTGCACACGTAACATCCATTTCTACCGAAGGTTCCGTAAACGGAAAATATGAAGGTCGAAAACGGGTTGCTATGGATTTCCCCAAAAGTTCCGTAGCCATCGCCATGAGAGTGCCCTTTAGATCCCCCAAGGTAATCCCGCGGTCCACCACCAAGGCCTCAATTTGGTGAAACATAGGCGCATGGGTCGCGTCATCGTCCCGGCGGTAAACTCGGCCAGGAGCGATAATTTTTACCGGAAGCAACCCCTTCGCTGCTTCCATGCCACGGATTTGTACCGGGGAGGTGTGGGTGCGCAAAACCATGCCGGGTAGATCCACAAAAAATGAATCTTGCATATCGCGCGCCGGATGATTTTCCGGAATGTTCAAAGCCTCAAAGTTATACCATGTCGTCTCAATTTCCGGACCATATGCCAAACTGAACCCCATGCGCAAAAATAAATCCTCTAACAGACGACGTACTCGGGTTAAGGGATGCAGCAACCCCACCTTTGGCTCAACGCCGGCTATCGTCATATCTAACCGTTCCCGCAATAATTGGACGTCTTCTTCTTGTTGCCGCAATTGTTCTAGTCGCTCGTCGACAAGTCGCGTAGCCTGTTCCCTTGCCGCGTTTAGGATTTGTCCCTGCCGGCGCCGTTCCTCGGGGGCCAGGTTGGACAAGCCTTTCAACGCTAAAGTAATACGCCCCCGACGCCCAATCCACTCGGCACGCACCTCCTGCACTTGGAGAGATGTGCTTGCTGCCGCCAATTGGTCAGACAAATCCTTCAATTCATTACTATCGGGCAACCCCATCCAAGAACCCCCTTTAAAAATAAAAATATCTCCCCCTCTAAAGGGCGAGACTTCCCGCGGTACCACCTTCATCGAATGTGCCAGCACATTCACTTGATGATGGTAACGGTATCATACCGGCAATCCCTACAATCTACGCCTAGTTCAGGACCGCACTCCCCAGCGAACCTTCCCCACTGGTCACGGCAAGCTTTTCAGCCTTGAGCTCGCTCTCTGCGTCGTAACCTCATGAGTACTTTGCTGGATCATCGCTTCTGTCGTCTATCGTCAAATTATACCATATGCGGCGGCGTCGGCAACAAACCGTGAGACCGCCTCTGACTGGCTGCGTGAAACAAGATTACCGACCCCGCGATGGCGACATTGAGTGAATTCGCAGTGGGTACCATTGGCACGCTAATCGGTTTTGCCCCGGGAACCTCCGCGAGCCCGCTGCCTTCGTTTCCCAACACCACGACAACCGATTGGGTCCAATCTTCTTGGTCGTAGGGACGTCCTTCAGCCACTACCGTAGAATACACTGCCAAGCCTTGAGCCAGCGCCGCATCTATCCACCCCGAGGACAAGCGAAACACCGGAATCCGAAAGATACTGCCGGCACAGGAGCGCAATGTCTTAGGGTTCATAACCTCTACCGTTCCTTTGGTAACGCCGACGCCATGCGCACCCGCCGCTTGAGCAGCCCGTATCAAGGTTCCTAGATTACCGGGATCCTGAATTTCCTCAGCCACCACAAAAAGGGCAGGACCACCGTGGGGCAACGGGAAGGCGTCACGCTCTCCGATAGCCCACGATACTACCCCCATAACCCCCTGCGGAGCTTCTACGCCAGAAATTTCATCCATTAGTCGATCCGTTACATACAGCATCTGTATTGACGCGGCTTGCAGTCGAGCAATAAGGTTTTTCCCCTCAACATCCTGCAACAACCGTGCGCTGTACACCACTTGGCGAAAAGAAGCCCCGGAAGACAGCGCCTCTGCCACCATACGGCGCCCTTCTAACACGGTCCGACCGGTTTTTTCCCGAGCCCCATGACTGGCCATGAGTCGCCTGAGATTTCGAATGATTTTATTGTCCGCCGAGTCTAAAGGATGTAAAATCACGTGGCACTTTACAATGTCGCTTTGGCTTTATCAACCAAAACCTTAAAAGTGTCCATGTCTCGCACTGCCAAGTCCGCAAGCACTTTGCGATCAAGGCCAATACCTGCCCGCTTTAATCCATTGATAAACCGGCTGTACGACATTCCGTTCATTCGCGCTGCGGCATTAATACGGGCAATCCACAGCCTGCGGAAATCTCCCTTGCGCTTTTTGCGGTGCTGATAGGCATACCATAAACTATGCATCACCGCTTCGTTTGCAGGTCGAAATTGCCGTGATCGGGCACCGCGATAGCCTCGCGCCATCTTGAGAATTTTTTTGTGACGGCGATGGCGTACCACCCCGTTTTTAACTCGAGCCATTACATGTTCCCTCCACCTAAGAAGTCAGGTTTTTAACCGCCGTATGGCAATAGCCGCTTCGTGCGATGCTGGTCTGCCTTTGACAACACTTCAGCGTTGCGCAACCGACGGCGCCGCGTCGCAGATTTGTGCACTAGCAAATGGCTTTTACCGGCACGATGCCTTTTCCCCAAGCCTTTGGCCGTTATTCCAATTCTTTTGCGTGCGCCTCTGTGCGTCTTCATTTTAGGCATGGTACTTACACTCCCTTTTTGGGTGCTAAAATCATGATCATTGCTCGACCTTCCACGCGAGGGGGGCGCTCCACAACCGCAACATCCACTACCCTCTCAGCCAACTTTTTTAAGGTTTCTTGCCCTAAGCTGGCATGAACAATTTCT
>JAMCTO010000103.1:16304-19390 GCA_023381095.1 Bacillota bacterium | reverse complement strand
CGTTGGTGGGAACGGTTGAGGAATTGACCATCATGCGGGATTTGGTGGCCGAGGTGAATCACAAAGTCGCGGCAGAGAGGGACCGCGAGTTGCCGTACTTAATTGGCACGATGATTGAGGTTCCGCGTGCTGCGCTGATTGCGGGGGAAATTGCCAAGGATGCAGAGTTCTTTTCCTTTGGCACCAATGATTTGACGCAGACGACATTTGGTTATAGCCGAGATGATGCCGAAGGAAAATTTCTTCCTGCGTACTTGGCGGACAAAATATTGACGGAAAACCCATTTATGGTGCTGGACCGCGATGGCGTAGGCCGACTTATTCGCATGGGGTTGGAGGAAGGGCGACGAACCCGACCTGATCTCATCGTCGGGATTTGCGGCGAACATGGCGGCGATCCTAATTCGATTGAATTTTGCCACTTGATGGAACTGAATTATGTCAGTTGCTCTCCGTACCGGGTGCCGATCGCCCGTTTAGCTGCTGCCCAAGCCAACTTACGGCACTAGTAACAATCGGCGGCGCCAAAGGCGGGCGACAACAAAATTGCCGCCCGCTTTCATTAGTAAAAATATCATGTCAGGAAAACCGGTCTTGCTAGCAGGAATATCACAATTAATGGCGAATTTTTGTCATGACGTGGGAGTGATGCGGCATGGCCGAACAACTATACGAGGCGTGGGTGGCCGCTGTGCGTGAAGCCACCGATATCGTTGATGTTATTGGACGGTATGTCGCTCTGAAGCGTAAAGGGCGCAATTATTGGGGTTTGTGTCCATTTCATCGGGAAAAAACGCCGTCGTTTAGTGTCGATCCAGAGCAAAAATTGTTTTATTGTTTTGGATGCCACACCGGTGGCACGGTTTTCACGTTTTTGGTTCAGCATGAGGGTCGGGAATTTCGTGAAGTTGTCGAAATGCTGGCCAAAGACGCCGGAATTCCGCCGATGGACCGTAGGGAAGATAATCCTCGACAACAGGAGGAAAAAAGGCTTCGTTCAGTGTTGGAGTGGACCTTGGAATATTTTCTGGTGCACGCACGTGAATCAGGAGCGTTCGCCGCTTATTTGGACCAAAGACAAATTGCTTCGACGTTGCGGGAACGTTTTCAATTGGGGTATGCTCCTGAACAATGGGAAGGATTGGTCCAGTATCTTTCCCGTCATGGGGTAGCTCCAGACGAAATGGAGCAAGCCGGCGTAGTGGTCCGGCGGCGACAAGGATCGGGAGTGGTGGATCGGTGGCGTGATCGTGTGATGTTGCCAATTTGGGACCCTCAAGGGCGTTTGGTAGGATTTGGGGGCCGATCACTAGCCAAAGATCAAGAACCCAAATATCTTAACTCCCCGGAAACCGCATTATTTCGTAAGAGTAACCTGCTGTATGGCAGCCATTGGGCAAGAGCTGCATGGAAGCGCGGGGAGCGGCCGCTCATTGTAGAAGGCTATTTTGACGTGATAGCCTGTCACCAGGCGGGACAGACCGAGGCGGTAGCCACTTTAGGCACTAGTTTGACACAATGGCATGCGCGGTATCTGGCACGATTCCATCAGGAAGTGGACATGCTTTATGACCAAGATAACGCGGGGCAAGAGGCGATGGAAAGAGCCTTTGCGATATTGTCGACGGCCGGGGTCAAAGTCAATGTGGTGGTCTTGCCCAACGGGGTGAAGGATCCTGATGAATGTGTAACGGTTCTGGGAGCCGATGCGTTAAATACCAGTATTAAAGGGCGTCTCCCTTATTTGACCTACAGGATTAATCAGTCGGCAGCAGACCCGGAAATCGGGACGCCACGAGGCAAGGCAATAGCCATTGAGCGATTTAAGCCATTATGGAAGGTGGTCGGCGATCCGGTTGAGCAAATGGGGTACTTGGAGCAGATGGCACAACGCCTACGAGTTAATCCAAGCATTTTAGCACAAAGTTTTGGGGTTTGGCAAGATGTTCGGCATACATTCGGGAAAAATAGGCATAATATGGAGAGAACGGCACAGGTTCCATCACACCTGGCCTCCCATGCTGTGCGGTTACTGGCTTTGTTACTGCGCCATCCAGAACAAGTGCCTCTAGTGATGGATGAATTGCAGGAGTGGATAAATGAGCAAGGATTGGAAACAGTGTTGGAGGATGTGGCAGAGGGTCGAGCGACGCGAGACACGGCACGTTGGATCGAATTATTAGAGCCGTCCGTTAGAACCACGGTAATGGAAGCGGTGAACTATCAAGGACCCGATGGAGGGACTCTGGAGATTAAGGACTACATTTCGGCCATTACGCGGCAGAGGCAGTTGCAACGCTGGAATCGGCTTAAAGAGCGGGTCTATCAAGAAGGTGGTATGGCTCCCGAAGTACTGGAAGAAGTTCGCGTTGAGCAACACCGTCTATCGGTGGCAAAGAGCGGGAATTTAAGTACTTCGGAACAAGGAAAGGAGGGATATTATGGCGCAGGGAAAACGCGTGGTACCTCAAATTGATGAGGTTCAAGCGCTCATTCGACGGGGACAAGAACGTGGGAAACTATCGTATGGTGAAATCGTGGATGCCCTGCAGTCGATAGACATTCCTCCGGACCAAATAGATTCGATTTATGAGATGTTCGGAGAACTGGGCATTGAACTGGTCGGCGAACAAATCACATTGGAAGGGGATCATGGTCCTGGACCGGGACCTGATGATGTGGAACCTGAAGTGGAAGATGTTGCCCAAGAAGTGGCTATTCCCGATGGGGTAGCCATTGACGACCCGGTGCGGATGTACCTGAAGGAAATCGGCCGCGTTTCTTTGCTAACTGCCGAAGAGGAAGTAACATTGGCCAAACGCATCGAGGCTGGTGACGAAGAAGCCAAACGGAAACTGGCTGAGGCAAACCTTCGTTTGGTGGTATCCATTGCTAAACGTTACGTCGGACGTGGAATGCTGTTTTTGGACTTGATCCAGGAGGGAAATTTAGGTCTTATCAAGGCTGTAGAGAAGTTTGATTATCGTAAAGGCTACAAGTTTAGCACTTATGCGACTTGGTGGATTAGGCAAGCGATTACCCGAGCCATTGCGGATCAGGCACGTACTATCCGAAAGATCGGAAGA
>JAMCTO010000103.1:15356-16294 GCA_023381095.1 Bacillota bacterium | reverse complement strand
TGGAAACCATTAATAAACTGATTCGTGTGCAACGGCAATTACTGCAGGAGTATGGACGGGAACCGGCTCCAGAGGAAATTGCCAAGGAAATGGGAATCACGGTAGAACGGGTGCGGGAAATTTTGAAGGTTGCCCAAGAACCGGTGTCTTTGGAAACACCGATTGGAGAAGAAGAAGATTCCCACTTGGGGGATTTCATCGAAGATGAGGATGCTCCGGCACCAGCTGAAGCGGCGGGTTATCAACTTCTCAAAGAGCAATTGGAAGAAGTCTTGGACACCTTGACGAATCGCGAAGAAAAAGTCTTGCGCTTGCGGTTTGGCTTAAACGATGGACGGGCGCGCACTTTAGAGGAAGTTGGACAGGTATTCGGTGTCACCCGCGAACGGATCCGGCAAATTGAAGCTAAGGCACTGCGAAAATTGCGTCATCCCACACGTAGCAAGAAACTGAAAGATTACTTGGACTAACGCTAGATAAATAGAGGTACGGGGCGGATTTCTCGCCCCGATTTAATTTTGTGAGTAGATAATTAAAAGGTCTGGGTGCCTGCATGGGGTTGTTTTTCGACAAATTTGGGGAGACTACCCATGAAAAAACTCTCATCAAACGTTCAAGTTATTCTGAGTCAAGTTTGTTACCCTAAGCTAGAGTTTCCACGGAAGGGGAAAAACCATGTGTGGGATTGTCGGGATATGGCGTAAAGATCGCCCAGTTGCAGCGGAAGAACTGCGAGGGATGTTAAATACCCTAGTTCATCGCGGCCCAGATGGGGAAGGTCATTTTACTGACCGCGGCATTGGGCTGGGCATGCGAAGACTTGCGGTAATAGACATTCAATTGGGGCAACAGCCCTATTATTCTGAAGATCGCAGTGTCGTGGCAGTGTTTAACGGCGAACTCTACAACTATCCAGAATTGAAGCACTTGGTGGAGGC
>JAMCTO010000103.1:0-15346 GCA_023381095.1 Bacillota bacterium | reverse complement strand
GGGTCATCGTTTGGCGAGTCATGTCGATGGCGAAGTATTGGTGCACCTCTACGAAGAATATGGTGCCGGGTTTGTTGATAAAATATCGGGAATGTTTGCTGTGGCGATCTGGGATAAAAAGCGTCATCGGCTGGTACTGGCAAGAGACCGTATTGGTCAAAAACCCTTGTATGTTTGGGAACAAACCGATCGTCTGGTATTCGCCTCGGAAATTAAGGCATTTTTCGCGTTGCCAGAATTTGAAGCCGCTGTCGATACCGAGTTGCTGGCAACATATCTAAGCCACCGCTTTGTGCCGGCACCACACACCCTGCTGAAAAATGTCACCAAACTACAGCCAGGGGAAATGTTGATCGTTCACCGGGATGGACGACGGCAGCGTCATGAATATTGGCAGCCGTCAATTGAAGAACCTCAGATTGGCCATAACATGACGTATTGGGCAGATCGACTAGATGGTCTGCTGCATGATGTGGTGACAAGTCATTTAGCCTCGGATGTACCCGTCGGTATTTTTTTATCCGGAGGATTGGATTCTAGTGTGTTAGCTGCACTGGCTGCACAAAAGAGTAATCATCCGGTGGAAGCATGGTCTGCCGCATTTCCTGAGTCATATCCGGGTTATGACGAATTTCCCTGGGCGGAAAAAGTTGCGGACGCATTTGGGATTCCACTGCATCGCGTCGAGGTAGACTGGGCGATAACGCCAGAGCGGGTACGCGAGTTGGCCTATGTGCTGGACGAACCGATGGCTGATCCCACGGCGCTGCCTTTAGATGGTATTGCGCGCGCAGCGGCGACTCAAGAAACGGTCATGCTGTCGGGTGAAGGGGCCGATGAAATTTTTGCCGGTTACGCTGGCTACGGAGAGGCTTCCAGTTTACGGCGGGTGCGGATGATTCCCCGGTCCTTGCGACGTTGGTGGGAGCACCAAGGGTGGCCCGGATCACGTGCCATGGCCAGGGCAGAGCAACCTATTTCCGAGCGCTATCGTGGGGTTGGGTTCACCTTTTCTCCGGATCAAATAAAGAAACTGCTTCGCCAAGAATTGTGGCGAGAAGACCGTCCGGGGGCTGTAGAGGAATACTGGACTCAACATTCTATGGTGTCGGATTTACAGGCCATGCAGGGATTTGATATCCGATGGTTTCTGCCGGATGATGTGCTGTTGAAAGCCGACCGTATTGGAATGCATCATAATCTCGAGGTCAGGGTGCCATATTGCGATCATGAAGTAGTGTCTTTGGCTCTAAGTATTCCCCTCGCATTGCGGCGCGACGCTTTTCGTGACAAAAAAGTGTTGCGGCAGGTCGCCCGGCGCCATTTGCCGTCTGCAGTTGTGAAACGGCCAAAACAAGGTTTTCCTACACCTTTGACGGCTCTCTTGAGTGGAAAACTGTCGGAAATAGCGTGGGATACCCTCATCAGCCCCCAGGCGATGAATCGCGGATGGTTTTATCCGTCGCAAGTAGAGAAGTTGTTGAATGCCATGGGTCCTGAAAATCCTAATGGCTCCCGACAAGTCTATGCGTTGCTAATGCTGGAGTTATGGATGGAAGAACTCGTCGAGGGTGCCCGCCCGGGATCTGTCACGCGAGAACGGTATTATACAGCCCCGGTGTCACCGGTCTGAGGCTCTTTTAGCGCACGTTGCCAGTGAAACGGAAGACTGGACTCAATTCCTGATGTTAACCCAAAGGCGGCGCGTGCTTGTCTTATGATTAAGCGTACCTTTTCCTCTGCCGCATGCAGCTGGTAAATGTGGTAATCGCAATATTCAGGATCTGACTGAAGAAATGCGGCCTCGGCGTTTTCCCATTCGCGGATGGCTTGACGAAGCGCTTCTTTAAATTCCATTGCTCTCCCCTCCCTTACATCGTATGCACGGCCGCGGCCAGTGAGACTTACATTTTCATCACAAAAGCAGTAGTCTTTAAGAGAGAAAAGAGGCGAACACATACGATGAATACGGTAGAAACCATACGATTTGCACAAAATCAGTTGTTGGCGCGTCTAGATACCACTGGACCGGGAATATCGTCTAGTGTGAACCAGGCATTCATCAAGGATTTGGTTCAGGAGTTTGCTATGGAAGAAAGCGAAGTCTACCCATTGGCCCAGTCCACGGGATGGACCGGAGGGACCGCAGTTTTGGAGCTAAAATATCAGCATCAAACTCTGCTTCAGCAATTTGACCATGCCTGCCACGATCCTGCCGACTGGAAGGTGTTTTGCCAACAGTTGCGCGAGCATTTTACAGTGGAGGATCTTACCGTGTTGTCATTATTGGATCGCTAAGAATGCCTTCAAATTCGATGTTGGGACACAACATTGTCACACTCCGGTGGAGTGTTGCCGAGGTGACTTAGAGGATCGATGAAAAACCCCGTAGGGATCATGCTGAAAATAATACAGTTTAGCAATCCGCACTTCCCAGTGAATTAATGGCATAAACCAAGCCATTAACATGACGCCCATGATGCTGCCTAGAGTAGGGCCGACCCAGTAAACCCACCACCCAGACCAAAGATGGGACGCGAACTCCGGACCTAAACTCCGTGCCGGATTGGTGCTGGTCCCTGACAAGGGCGCTTCCAAATAAACCATCACCGCGTACAGCGGCGCAAATAATCCCGGAGTGAATCGGCGAAGTTTAGGGTGGCCTAAAAACAGAAACAGCCCGACAACGAGACAAAAACTAGCGGCAGTCTCGCCGATGACCGCGACCATATTGCCCGAAGGACCAGGAATGGTTGCGGCAAAGTGGGTGCTGCGGGCCCAAAATCCCCAAAAGCCTAGCGCATAGGCTCCAACAATGCCGCCAGCGCATTGTCCTAGCACATAAAGCACAGCGAGATTGCTCGAAATTTTTCGCTGCATCCAAAACGCCAGGGTGACAATAGGATTTATGTGAGCACCGCTTTCTTTGCCGACTCGCGATAACGCTATTAAACCCCCAGTGGTTCCGAACAAAAATCCGGTGATGGCCCGGCGCAGGCCCGCGCTTGCAATAGTGTGCACGATGGGACTGCTGGGGGCGAAATCCACGACCACAAAAGAACAGCCCACGGCAATTAGTAGAGCGGTGCCAATAAACTCCGAAAGCATTAGTTTCAGCCAATATGCCGTGAGAATCCCTCCCCTTCAATAGTCAATTTTCACAAAAAATGCTTGTATGGTAAATGGACAGGCTGCAGAGGGTTGAGCACACTCTATATACTTTACACTATTGTCTTAGTTGGCAACGCATGGCAACACGTTCGATGGAGTCACACCAACGGTGGGAAATCCGCATCGTGAACCCAGTTGCGGTGACAAGTGTTCTTCTTTCTTATGGTCATCAGTTATCCGGCTAATCAGAGGTTAGGGCACCTACAAGGATCCGGAGAACTCCTATTAACCGGCTAATAACTTCCTAATATATGGATACTACAGCCGGATCTTTCGGTGGGAAATTAGCCGGTTAATAGCGGGATGTAGGGAACAATATGCGCGATGCGCAACGGAGACCAAGCTACTTAACTGCCGAAAGGATACGCGATTGTAGGAATGGGAAAACTATTGCTTTAAGGTCTCTGTGGTTGTAAGGGGTTCGTCAAGACTCTACGGCTGGCTCAGAGCCGTGTGCCTGAGAGGCCCTATCCCGAAAACCAGTGCCCGGCACTCAGGAAAAAGTCCCTAAAGGGCAAAAGATCTCTCAGGTCGGGGACGGCCTGGGTCAGGCGTTCCTAAGTTGGGGTTAACTACTATGCAGATTTCCCTTTAGAGTTGATACCCCAAGCATTGCCCAAAGCGGACAATATTGGGCGATGACGGTTGAAAACAAAATGCCTCCGAGGGCCGCCATTACCACGGTAGTAAATATGCTTAGGCTGGTGGTTAGTGGCCATATCCAGAGGATGGCAATAATGATAATGCGTACCATCCGATCAATCCAGCCGACATTTTTTTCAAGAAAGTGGGAATGGTCCATGGACTAGTTCTCTCCTTAGTTAAGGTCAAAATGTTGAGGCATAGAGATAGTCTCCCCATTTTGAGAAAATCCATGACCATTATTGACCGTCCCTGCAAAGTTTTTCGAGGTCTAGATGTATGGGGTGCGCCTTAATATTGTGAGGCACAAAATGCCAGTTATGTTATATCTTGGGATGTGCCAAGAGCGCGACGATATTGATGCACTCTTGGCACATCCCATGATGTATACTGTACTATATGTCTAACTCAAGTTTAGCGGTTTACGCAATATTCGACCCGGCTCTAACTGGCGTGCGCTAAGATGTGCTGGAGATTAGCGAGAATTTCGTCGGCATAGGCCCCATCGGGGCCTTTTTGGAAATATTCCCCGGTCCAGAGGACCGTCCGTAAGGCCGCCAGTGCCTCATGAAAGCTCAGGTGGCCGTGGTGGCCGGAGCGGTCACGGGAGAGAGCTTGTCCCACCCAGGCCCACACCAGCGTATACGTGAGAAATCCTAACGCGACGTTGCGATCCGGCGCCGGATCCACCCACGACTGCGGGTCCTCGCCCCCTAAATATTGCTTCACATCGTGGAAGGTGACCTCGATGGGCCAGCGCAAGACATAGGTCTGGACGACCGCCGAACCCGTGCGGGTCAGGTCTGTGGTAAAAAACACGGTCACTGTGGCCGGATCGGCGGGGTCCCTCACGAAGACCAACAGAATACGGCGCGCCACCTGATGGGGATACCAAATGACCGGGAGCGTCGCGACTTGCCGCTCCTGCAACTTCCCTCCGAGCACCACGGTCACGGTCTTCCACACCGCTGCGGACAAGCCCGCAGCAATGCCCGACAATGGGGGAAGACGTTTCCCTCGCACTCGCGGACGTCCCCGCTGGCCCCGCCGTCGCGTCGGGGGGAGGTCGTAGACGACGGTGTTTTTCCGCATCCGTGACTCGATGATGTGCCCTTCAGGCAAAGGATACCCGGCCAATGCGGTGTACCCGCTATCCACGACCCAGGTCCACCTCCGGTGCGGCAGCCATGTCGCCACCTCCTGAATCATGACGACCACCAATTCCACTGGCGTGGGGCCTCCTTTGCGATGAATCCGGAGATTAATCGGTAAGGCAATGGGATGCCCGCCCCAGGGCGGGCTCCAAATCACCACCAACAGGACGACATTCAGCCCCCACGCTTTCACCACTTGCGTCTCCGTTGACCGCACCGCATCGCGCCAATATCCTGCATGCGCCACATGCCGACCGGTTTTATGCCACAGCGTATCATCCGCGGCCCCGAGCAAGTCCCCTGCTGGCAACAGGTGGGCATCCGCCCACTGGACCCAACCCTCCCACAACCGCGTCGGATCCCAGTGCCCACACCGAATCCAACCGACGACACTCGCATAGCTGGGTTGCTGATCAGCCGGCATAATCCGCCACAAATGCGTCCACGTATGCCGACCCGGATACCGGATCCACGCACTGAAATCGTGCGCTAATTGCGCAAAACCGGGAGCGGTCACTGCCGACGAAAACAGGCTCACCAACAACGTCATCCATATCTCCATCACCACATTCCTCCTGGAAACTCGGAGGGGGTTGCATCAAGATTCTTATGATGCCATAATAGAAGAACCTCCGAGTGGTAGTTTTTGGTAATCCCTACCGACATCATGCCACTCGGAACTCCTGGTTGTCACCCCCCAAAAACAGTGTCGAATTTTACGAAATTCTTCAAAGTTGAGGTCTAAGACAGTAGGACGGTGGAGAGATGCTTGTTGATCCCGAGTTAGAGTGGCCACTGCACCAGCAATTGGCTGCGCAATTACAGGCGGCGATTGAAGATGGTGAATACCATGAGGGTGAGCGATTGCCTAGTGTCCGTGAATTAGCTGCGATGTTACGGCTTCACCGCAACACCATTGTCCATGCTTATCAAATGTTGGAATATGCTGGTTATGCGCGAAGCGAACCGGGGCGGGGATACTTTGCAGTGATGCCAATTCGGGGCAGCCTGCCCCAAGCTCATCTCCACGCCCAACTGCAGGAAGAGTTATCCCGGTTGCATGAACACATCACGCAGGTGACCCATGAGGTGGTGCAGACGGTCCAAGCCCAGAAGGTGCAGGGCGAAGCACACGATCGGGAGGTGCTGCAAACGATTCGGGAAACGTTGCACGAACGGAGACGACGTCGGCGATTATGGTGGCTGTGGCGCTGATATGGACGGCGAACAAAGAAAAATTATTAGGCACCTATCAAAATTGTTTCATCGACACCGTCATGCGCAGAGCATTCAGCGGCATCGTCGTTTGATCGTGGTATAAGATGGGTCCTCGGTTCCATATCACCAGACTTTGGATAGTTTCTCGAGTCCCCACCGTGTTGTAATTGATGATGACGAGGCCGGATTGATCTGCCCGCGGAAAGGGTGTCTGATGCGTGAAGCGAACGATTTGTTTCGCTAACGCGGTGCGGGTGACGTTGTGATTGTCATTGACCTCGAAGAGCCATCGCCCAGCCTGCCATTGAATGCTGGTGACATTGCCCATCGTGTAGATCGTGGCGTTGACATGATAGCCTAGTGCGACGGCGTGTTGTTGTTCAGGCGGTTGCGGAATGATCCCCTCATCCGCGTTCCAGGCATGGATCGCTCGCATGGCTTGGGCAGAAGATGGCCATCGCGAAGCACCAAAAGAGGCTACCTCGGGGTACGTACTAGTGGCAAGCGACGGCGCATTTATAGGGATCCGAGACTTTGTCGCAAACATACCGATAGAGTAGCTTTTTGGAGACGAACCAGTGGTGGCCGTAAGATGCCCGCTCCCCGTAGGTACAAAAGTTGGGGCGAGGAGGGGGATCGTGGTATGTCCTTTCAGGCTCATCATGACCTGTTGCACAACCGAGGGAAAGATCCCTGTACCCTTGGGTTGCAGAGCTGTTTCACCCCCGTGACTGGTGCCACAGCCTGTAAGAACCTCCAACAGAATGAACGCTATTCCGATTTGCTTCTTATTGGATTTCATGCCACTGTGAGCCTCCTCTAAGCTAAAACGCTACTATGATTTGTTTCGTTACATTCACAGAGAGACAGAGGGGTCGATAATAAAACCAAAACGTCAAAGAGCGTTGCTCCTTGACGTTTTGACTTCCTCGATACTGCTTAGCCATTTAACTCGTCTAAATCGGTGGAGACCCCATCTAAAGTGGCAATGCCATATTGCATATAGGACCAGTTTACCCAACCACCAAAGGTATAAGGGGGGCAATACGACTCGCCATCCATCGCAGAGAGCCACATGGCGATATCGGACCAATTAGTGGGGTTTCCCAACAGGTTCACCCATGTATCCTTGTTGGTATAAATCACCAGGTTGCCCAAGAAACCGCCGAGTTTTACGGATAGTTCGTTGATAAAGTCATTAACAACAGTGATCGAGGGTGTCCCTGTGGAACTACTGCCATTGGGTTCTTCGATATCCACCGCTAAAATACTACCCTTAATATTATATGTCGGGTTCGTGAGCGATTGCACTGTACTCCAAAAATGATCGGCCTGTTCTGCCCCTGGTTCTGAGGTCTGCCAATCAAGAAAATGGTACAGCCCGGTGCCACTTTCGCCATTCACCGCATTGCAGGCGGTCCATGCTGATTGAGCGTAGGGATTTACGTAAGAAATTCCTTCGGTGGCTTTGATCACTCCAAATTGCACGCCGTTCTGACTGCGGATCGTTTGCCACCAATTCGTCGTACCGGGTGCAGTTCCTTGAGCGGAACTTATATCGACTCCCTTAGTGTTCGAAGCGTTACCACATGACCATGCCATGATTTACCCCTCCCGTTCTTTGATATCGTTGCCCGCTTTGGGGCCGCTTGTTTGGTAAGCCCTATTAATGCCTATGGGGCCTCCCCATAATTTGTGGGTCTAAGATCAGCGTACACCTCGAAACTGACACTTATCGGACAATAACCTGCACCTTATCTACACCTTATCGGTCATTGGGTGTCGTTATCTGAATTGGCCCGATAATCCGATCAATGAGACGAGGATTTCTTCTCTGCGGAAAAGGGAGGCAGCGCCAATAAATAGCCCACTTCGCGGCGGGTCAGCAAGATTCGAGGATGCCGGGGATCGGGTTCAATGGCCTGACGAATACGATGCATATGCCGATACAGATCGGGGGGATCGTGCCCCATCTCATGAGGCCATCCGACCCGAATGAGCTCCACGTCGGCAATCAAACGATGGGGATGGTCTAACAAATACGCAAAGAGATGCCAGGTCCGTGCGGGCAAAAACAGGGTGCGATGATACCGCGTAATCAGTTGTTGGTCTCGATCCACCACAATGGTGGGGGTAATAAAAATCAACGGGGCACCGTCGTTCATCGTCGGCCTCCTTTCCGGAAAGCATCCGCACCATGCACCGGGTTCCACAAAGGAGTCAAAGAAGAAGCAGCAGCCTGGCAATCCGTTCCTGCCGAATGGCAGGAGAGCGGACCCAGCCCTTTGCGACCCCGGGTTACCCACGGGTGTGCCCATGTTTGTCAATTACTGGAATAACGCTGGACCAGGGAGACAAGTTACACGCTCACCCCACGTGAGGTAACATAATGACCGTTCCCGGACATGGAACCATTCGTCCCCAAAACGCAAACCCCAAATTCCCCCATGAGCACCCAAGAGAGCCGATTAGGGGAGAGGCGCAGAGGAAACAAAATGACGAAAATCAACGAACAGCAAACTCCGGTTTTCATCGTTTTTCGGGGGATCGAATACAGCCCCAGATAATCGAGACCGTCAAGTCCAAGTCCGCGCTATCGCTGGGACGTAAGGGAAGTAGGTCACAGCGAGGTCGGCCACCAAAAACTTACACACCCCCCAGCCCTGCAGGGCTGGGGAAAGATGGTAGTGCTATCGTTTCTATATCCACTGGTCCGGGTCCGCAAGAATCTGTTCCCACGCACTATCCACCAGGCGCTGAGCTTGCTTCTCCGGCGCGAGAAAGTTATCCGGACCATAATACGGCCGCCGGCGTTTTCCTTTTTTTTGTTGCTGAATGGCATCAATAATGCTCGTGAGCTGTTGGGTCAGCTCGTGTTTCGCCCGGTCCGCATCGCCGTGATATTCGAGTAACTTGCGGGCAAGCGACCGGGTAATGCGCGTTTGCATGTCATCCATGTTAAATCCCCTTCGCTACGGGTTAGGGATGGTCGTCATGAAGCATGGATAGAATACCGCGGGCCATGTTCGCATTTTCGACTCCCCAGATATTACGCACGATGTCTCGGGCCGTTATCGGCCGTTGTTCTTCGTGCGCAATTTTGTCACGGAGCGCTTCAGTTTTCTGCAAAAGTTGAAAAAACTTACTGCCGGTCCCGTCTCCCGTATCTAATAGTAAAGCTCCGGCATCTTTAACGTGTAACCCCATCAACCGTCCGGCCCACGCCATGTCTTGATCATCAATCATAAAATTGTCCTTACGAAGTAAGAGATGATACAACACCGCATACCGAACGCCCCGAAACATAATGCGCCGAAAAAAGCTCATAGGAACCTTCGAGTCTTTGGGGGGCAGGAGCATTTCAAACGCGATCCGAAACGCTTCCAAGCCACTATCAGACACTTGATAGACGGTATCGTTTGGCGGCATCGCTTGAAGCAAGTCATCCCACGCAGATTTAATGCTCGACCGATAGGGACGAAAATCATAAATCGGGTAATTCACGCCGGGTCGGTCAGGGTCCGTGCGGCCAATGACATAGCTAAACCGTTGGGCAAGGCCATCCAGGAGCGAGGCCGTGTCCATCTCCCGCGAAAAACTGGTATACACGTTTAATCCGAGAATGGTCAGGGCAGGCTGCTCCACCACAATGGTGTCTTTTTTGGTCTTGCGGGACACCGTATCTCCATCATACACCTGCAACAGCAAGTCTTTCATTTCAGCCAAGTAGGTTTGGGTATTCATGCCTTTCAGCAATTGCAAGATTTCATCGCGGATCCACAGCGAATTATTGTGTTCGGCTAACTCCATGACGAATCGGGCCGTCGTGGCGGCTTGCGGAAATAGAAGAGACTGATCGATCTCCATGGTGTTTCGTAATTCACCCGTGGTAAACGTTTTCCCCGTCCCAGACTCGGCTAAAATAATCGTCCATAGATCAGGCCGTACTCGCTGACCCGAAAAATCGATTTGAATCCCCCGTCTCAAGAGTTCTGCACTGATGATATGTAACGGCACAAAGAAGGGAATTTCCAAGGGAATATCACTGGCTTGCTGAAACGCATGAATCACTCGGTCTAAAAGGCTACCAGGTGGCGTCGCCACTAAACCACGCCAGGAGTCTTTCGCTTGAGTGGCCGTGAGCATCGCGCGCATACGCTCACGGATCTCATCTTTTTCTTGGAGCATTGTTAAAAATTCTAATTGATCAGTAGTCCACTGCGATTTTCGCTTACGAGGGGGCTTGTTGTTGTTATTGCTGTGGTTATGCTGGCGGCAGTGATTTTAGCGATGCCGCATATGAAGGCCAAGGTATTCTCCCCCTGGTTGCCACATGGATGGGTTCCTGTGGGGCAGTCCTTAGCCCTCTTGTTTTGGGCGTTTGTGGGATGGGAAATGCTCGGCCATATGTCTGAGGAGTTTGTGAACCCGACTAAAGATGTGCCGCGAGCTTTGGCAATGGCGATTATGGTCATTGATGTGCTATACATTGCTGTGAGTGTGGTCACCATCGGTACCCGCACTTACGGCGCAGGAAAAACCGGAGATGGATTGGCTCAATTGGTGGGGTTGGGATTGGGACGAGCGGGTATGGCCGTAATTGTGGTACTGGCGATTTTGGTGACGTATGGGACCATACATACCTATGTCGCGGGATTTTCCCGTCTGGTTTACGCCCAATCCCGAGCTGGCGATTTGCCGTTGATGTTTGCTCAGTTGCATCGTCGGTTTCGTACCCCCAGCCGGGTCTTCGTTGCATTGATAGTGCCCTTTGCCATTGTTCTTATAGTGGAGTGGGTTCACCCTTTAGATTTAAGCCAGTTGATATTGTGGCCCTCGGCCATATTTATCGTGCTGTATATTGCTGCAATGGGAGCGGGTTGGCGCTTGTTATCCAAACCCGGACATCGGGCGGCTGCGGTATTGGGCTTGGTTTTCAGCATCGTGGCCCTAAGTTTTGTAGGGTGGGCTCTCCTCCTGCCGTTGGGTATTATTGTGGTGGCGTGGTTGGGAGGGAAATTTCGGGTAGTCGCTACGTTGAATCGGAAAACGTGAGGGCCTGTCGGCACCGTTTATTCGATCTCATCCCGAGGCTGGGTAGCCCCACGATTCATCCGGAAGCCGCAGCTTAGCGTATATGGCGGTATCACTGGGGAAGCCGTTTACATCGGGGTCATCGCCAAGTAAGACCGCTTCCAGATGGAACCCAGCCCGTTCTGCCACGCGACGGCTACGCTCATTACGGGGGTCGCATCGGATTTCAATGCGTTGTGCTTGCAAGTTCTCTGCGGCAAATCGCACGATACCGTTGACGGCCTCTGTCATCAGGCCCTTCCCGCTCTCTGTGGTACGAATCCAGTAGCCAATTTCAAACCGTCCTACGGTCCAGTTGATGCGGTGCAGACCACTACTGCCTACAAACCGCCGATTCGACCGTAGAAACAGATGTAATCGGAGGTCCTCTCGCAAAATAAATCGCGCATAGGCACGGCGAACATTCTCCTCCGACTCGTCCACGGAGGGTATTGGGTCAGCAAATGGCATCCACGGCTTTAAGGCGCTGTGAGATTCCACGATGGCGGCGTTGACCAAGGGACCGTCACCGGGAAGGGGGCATCGGATATAAAGACGCTTTGTTTCGAATGCTTCGGGGAAATTGAGTAAAATTGGTGTCATACGACTCTCCTTTTGATTTATTGTCACAAAACCTCTCTTAGCCGTCAATCATAGGCACTGGGAAAAGGATGGCGCGAATTCAAAATCGAGGAGAACCTGGGGCAACTAAAAATATGTGCCAAGACCGCATGTGGAACTCCTTATAAAGTCCATTCACACAAAGTCCTTGACGAACCTGACGGCGTTTCGCGAACAAAGAGAGGGATGTTGGATGAGGATCTTAAGGTCTCATGCGTTAGAGATCGTTCAAGGAATACCATCCATAAATCGTTTCCTTCAGGTCTGCCCCGTCAAAAGGCACTGTTCGATCATATAGCTTTTCTGCACCAAGTGCTTCATAAAATTTGATTGCTGTTAGATTAGCAGAGAATACTACCACGAACATGGAATGAATTTTTTGCGCCCTCAGATGCTGTGCCACATAACTCATTAAATGGCGTCCAATCCCATTGCCATGATATTGCGGCAAAATGTAGATTCCATAGAGCTCGCCCACATAACGTGGTATCGGCTCTCTAGCCAGACCTGCCATGGCATAACCCAAGATAGAACCACGATCTTCGGCCACAAAGATCGTTGACAACTGCTCTTTTTTATCAAGTAGACGTTGAAATCTCTGTACAGCACGTTCGTAGGACAATGAATTAATCAACTGATTAGGCACGATTCCCCGTTGAGTTTCTCGAAAGGTGTCAACATTGACTCTTGCGATGGCAATTAAATCGTGTGATATCATTTCACGAATTTGCATTGGTGGCTCCCTTTGATCTTGAGTTCGTTAACCTTCCACATTGGGTTTTTTGAAATCCCGCACGGCAAGACTGATTTAAGCGTAAATGGAGGACGCGCCCCGTTGGCTCTGCATCTTGATCTACGGCTCACCGATTTTGATCACCGCAATTGTTCACGGGTCGTTTCCCAATGACCAGTTAGAGCACTTTTCTCATAACCGTATACTCGTCCAGTACTGCCACAGTCATAAAACCGGCGCTGAGATACATGGACTGTGACCCGTGATAGTGGGGGACCCTGGGATTTCCGTTCGGCGGATAAGCTTCTATCGAGGTCATACCCTGGTTTGCCATGAATCTGCCACACGAATCTAAAAGTTTGCGTGCCACACCACGACCCCGATAAGGGGGAGCAATCACGAAGCATACCACACTGCCCACATGTTCATCGGAGGCGTCATAACCTTGATTTTGCAACATATGCATTAATCGGCCGAGCGTATGTCTAGGTGCCGCGTGACACCATCCGATTACCCGGCGGCCATCGTAAGCCAGCAGCCCTTGATGTTGCCCCTGGCCGATCAACTCCGACACGGTTTCTCGATTCATGCTTCCCGAACGGTCATCCCATTCGGCGTCGGACATATTGCAGTGGTAAAAACAACAATAACAACTAGCCCACTCTGCTCCGACGGGAAAGGCGTCCCGATCGAAAAAACCTAAGTAATCCGTTGCCAAATCAGGCGTAAGTGGCTTTATGTTTAGATTACTGGCTATAGTGTCCCCATCCTTTGCTTAGAAAGATCTTGGGTTCGATAGGACCATCAACAATCAACCCAGTACAGTGTTCACGACAGTTGGCCCTATTGTACCGCGTGATTAAGGGGGTGCAAGCTTAAGGACGAAACGTATCGTTGTATTACAGACGTAGTCACTGGCTTGTGAACCGCAACCGGGATACCGAACCTTGGGTCGTACAATCCTTACACAAAGTCTTGATGACAGGCGAAAACCTAACATTTAGCTAAAAACTTGTTGCAATACTATGCGGATATTTTTATTATTATACAATCGAACGATGTTTTGGTGTTAGCATACTGAGCACGTGCTTTCACTTTGAAATTCATTGTTTGGTATAAAAAGCTCCTCCGTGGTTCGCCATCATTGTAAGTCGGATCATTCAGAGTGTACAGATGCCACAGAAAAATTAGCATATTTGTATAAAGGGTATTACCTCCTGCGTGCCTAAATACTCTGAACGCGGCTAGGTGGGCTTTTCCATTGTGTAGGTTCTGCACTTTGAAAATATGATAGGAGACGATCCGTATGGTCAATGAAGTAGCGAAGGACGATTTAATCCGCTATAATCAAGACATTGCTCCGACAGAAGAGTCCCAAAGAAACTGGACGCTGTACAACTACTTAAGTCTGTGGATTGGAATGGCGCATAATATTCCAACCTACCTAATGGCAGGTGGATTTATTGCGCTTGGACTCAACTGGTGGCAGGCGATTTTAACTGTTCTGGTCGGTAATTTGATCGTACTGGTACCGATTTTGTTAAACTCGCATCCGGGAACAAAATATGGCATACCTTTTCCGGTATTTGCCCGGGCATCGTTTGGGGTAGTCGGCGCAGGTCTGCCAGCCCTGCTTCGGGCCCTGGTGGCCGCGGGATGGTTTGGAATTGAAACCGCGATAGGCGGTCAGGCCATCCAAACTTTTCTGCTGATCCTTATTCCCGGATGGGCCCACTTTTCGTCTCTCTTTACCTTTATTGGGATGAATCTAGGAAGCTGGATCGGGTTTATGGTGTTTTGGGTATTAAACATCTGGATTATCTTTCATGGAATTAACGCGGTTAAACGATTTGAAGCATGGGCAGGCCCATTGGTGTTAGCATTAGGAATTGGGCTACTGATTTGGGCGTATACTGCTGCTCACGGGTTTGGACCCATGTTAAGCCAGCCAGCAAAGGTGCACGGTGCGGCGTTGTGGGCAGTAGAAATCCCGTCGTTGACCAGTGTTGTGGCGTTTTGGTCTACATTATCTCTTAATATTCCGGATTTTACCCGGTTTGCCAAAAGCCAAAAGGCGCAAGCCTGGGGACAGGCACTGGGTCTTCCAACAACTATGACCGTATTTTCTGGAATCGGTGTGTTGGTAACCTCAGCAACCATTGTCGTTTTCCATCACCCTATTTCGAATCCGGTTACCCTGTTGGGACAATTTCACAACGTTGCGCTGTTGATTATTTCACTGGGAGCCATAGTGATTGCCACCCTCTCGGTGAATGTGGCGGCCAATGTGGTGTCCCCAGCATACGACTTTATTCAATTGTTTCCTAAATACCTAAATTTCAAAACGGCCGGATTGCTCACCGGGATTTTAGCAATAGTGATGTGTCCCTGGCTGCTGATTTCTAATCCACATATTTACATTTTCAGCTGGCTCGACGTCTATTCGGGGTTTCTTGGTCCTATAGCAGCCATATTGATTGCCGATTATTGGGTATTCCGGCATCAAACGCTGAAGGCAGTGGAGCTTTATGAGAAATCTGGACGGTACTTTTATCGCAACGGGTACAACAGCTTGGCGGTTTGGGCATTGGTTGCCGGTATCGTGGTTTCCCTTATCGGGAAGGTGGTTCCAGCATTAGGATGGCTCTTCAATTATTCTTGGTTTGTCGGATTCTTGGTTTCGTTTGTCGTTTATGTGTTCCTTATGCGTGCTCGCTATACTACTGACCCGGAA
>JAMCTO010000102.1 GCA_023381095.1 Bacillota bacterium | reverse complement strand
TATCTAATGCCAAATATTGTGTATCGTCTACCATAACCTCGCTCCTCATTAAGGGTGTCGGGTGTCCTAAGGCATCCCTAAGACCAACCTCGTATTGCCGGATTCCGAGAGATCAATGGGACGGACAACAGACACTGCTGCCATCTGACAGCGAGAGAACGTAGCCGCCAAAAGGCAACACTCCATGGCAGGAAGCAATACATCAGCAAGTAAGTCAGAACCGCAAGACATATAGGAATCCTAGACGCTCGCCATTGCTCCTTTGTTAAGGTGGTCGCAATTCACCCTTCGGTCCTTTAAATCGTTTAAAGGTCCACACTTGTCGGCTATGTGTCGCGTTTAAGCGCAGTATTTGCTAATGTACCGTGACCGTTCCGACCGCATAGTCAAGATAATCTCGGACGATCCGTCCAATAAAACATTGATCGCGGGCTTCGCCAGCGGCTATGCGATATTCGTCTTTGAGCGCTGCATCGCCGCCTACAATGGTAGGGGACACGGTGATGCGGCTAAATTTTGCAGCATGGGGGTATTGTTCGACCATTCCTGTGGTTTGCAGATTTAAGACGCGAACGGGCAATTTCTTTTTTTGCAATACCCGAAACAACGTACCACTATAACAGGCGGTAACTGCAGATAACAAAAGCTCTTCGGGACTCGTTCCCACACCCCGCCCGCCCATTGCCGCGGGTGCGCTATAATGAACCACGTGGCCTCCCGTGCTAATGTCCCCTTCGCCCTCTTTGCCTGTTCCCGTCCATCGTGCTTCAATATTAAATATTAAGTCGGCCATGCCCATTGTCCCCCTTACGCGTCAAGATATGCTCCATAGAAATTCAAGCGGCAGAATTATTGCCACCTGCATCATGTTTAATATAGCCTTCTTGCGAGATTAAACCGTGATGATACGCACATTCTCGCGCCCTGTAAGCCACGTCGCTTTTAGCGGCCGGCCGGTTTCACTTTTTAAATACCGCTATGGCGTGAGATCACACATCCTAGGGTCGGTCCCAGGTTATAATGAGATGTGTAGCAGTAATCCCTCACCCACAACAAATGCTTTAGGGAGGTTTAACAAAGATGGATCTTATCGCGCAACTGATCGCGGAACATCAAGAATTTGTTCATCTTTTAACACGCTTGGCCGAAACCGTGGAAGCCGTAAAAGCTAACGGGCGGGGAAATTATTTTGTCGCCACGTTGGATAGTCTGGTACTCCCCTTGACTAAAGAACTAGATGACCACGCATTGCGCGAAGAAAAATTTTTATTTCCTCGCATTGTCGCGCGAGGCGATGCCACTCAGGTAATCCTTCAGATGGTGGAAGAACATGGGACCATTCGCGGCGAAAGCGCCGCATTTGAAAGACATTACGGCGAGTGGAAGGCCGGTGATGACCAATCCCTGCCGCTATGGACTGCGCATGCAATAGAACTTCGCGGCAAGTTTTCCGCACACATGCAAAAGGAAAATCTCATTGTGTTCCCGATGGCTCGCCGCATTTTAACCGCTGAAGAACTGGCTCATCTAGTAGAATAGGTCGTCTGTCAGTGTTTTTTGGGGGTATCAGGATTTTGTGATGGATGGGGCCGGTTTAATGGTTGTCGTTATGCAGAGACAAAATCGGATTGTGTGATGGATCGGCCTCCTCTTGGTGCATTTTGCTATCGACTGCCGCAAGGGAAATACTTAGCACTACTACGCATGGTTTGCATGGTTGGTTTGACCGAAAACGCAAAAATTCCGGGACCATAGAAATATTTGTTTCTTTTCCCTGTATTTTTGCCCAGAGGACACCTGACCAAATCGTCGACGATTTGAAACAGACCCTCACTCGACAACCCCTCTATCTCGATCCATTAAACGTTCAACAAGGATCCGGCCAATCCATGGAACCTTAGGATCTTAGGCAGTGTACAAAGGCATTTCAATGGGTCTCAGGTTGCAAAGGAAACCAGTTGTCTGAAGGAAAGGCGCCGGACACTGTGCTAAGGTAGAACACAGTCGATTGTCAACACGAACGAAAGAGGAATGTGAAAGCAATACGGTCATTTTGGGGAGTTTTAGCCGTAGTTCTTATCAGTCCCGTGTTCATGGCATGCGGAACCCTTCACGCCTTTCGGCACTTTTTCGGGTCACGCGGGCGGGCGGGGTTCAGGAGTCTGCAACCGATAGATCTGGTCTTGTCCCGCAATGGTCAAGCACGCGCGACCTCCGCGTTTTGCCTGATATAGCGCCTCATCCGCACGTTGGTATAGCTGTTCGACATCGCATCCGCTTTCAGGATACCATGCCGCGCCGATAGAAAAGGTCAGCCCTTGGTGGTGTCGAAGATCGTCCGAGATCCCCTGCAGACGCCGGTGAAGTACTCTCGCATCCATCATTCCAACCACCCACCAGGCAAATTCATCCCCGCCGAGACGTGCCATGGCATCGCTGGGTCTCGCAGAGGCTTGCTCTAGCGCTGCTAATTTTTGGAGGACTTGATCCCCGACGGGATGCCCATGCAGATCGTTGACCGATTTGAAATAGTCGAGGTCTAATAACAGGAACGCCGCATGGCGGACTCCGTGGTCAATATCATATGTCACGCGTTGCCAGAAGCCTCGACGATTGAATAACCCGGTCAAAGGATCAGTAAGCGCCAGATTGCTTAAATCCGTCACTTGGGTCGTGACCGCAACGGCGTAGGTGTCTAAAGTGACCTCCATGTCGTCCAGCCACCGTCGTCGGAGGACTGCTAGCGGCGGGAGCTGCCAGGGCGTTGCACCGGATTCCAACGCGTGGTAAGCGGCAAACATTAAGTTGTAGAGGCTGATATACCACGAGGGTAGCACATGGGCCGTAATATGGGCAAACCCCACCCGTCGTGCCGCCTCCCGCACTGCAGGATCGATGGGAGAACCGCAAAAGGCGCCACGATGCTGTTCGAGGTGATCGCGCAACCAGGTGGAGATCTCAGTGCCGGGAGGGAGCGTGGTCAGGATGGCCGGTTCCTGTTCGGCGACCTCCACCGCCTGAACTATCCATTCCGTATAAAGAGCATCTACGCCTACGGCACAAGCAGTCCATTGCGCGCTATCGGTCTCGGTCCAGTGTCCAAACATCGCGAGGATTCTCCTTCGCTTAAGACATCTTATCAGATAGTAAAGATACTTCGGTACGCACGGCCAAAATCCTGCCGAACATCATCACTTTTAAGCGGCTAGATCCGACGCGAGAATGTCGATTGTCGCGTCGGATCGCGGTGACAACCTAAAAGGCACGGTGTCAAATGAAATGGTGGGCACAACACGAAGGCTCACACGCGGAACGACGGCGTCTTTATTACGGGCTAGTCCATCGATCGAGAGATACACCCCCTGCATACTCTCTTTCCGGCAGGTCTTTTATATCGGCCCCTCTTCAATAAAATAAATGTTACCTATGTTACGTTAAGGTAACACTCCTCTGCCATTGCCCCACTTGGCTATAGAGATTTGTCACCTCTTTGCCGTTAAAATGACACAAGCGGTAAAATCGATTTTTTCGGTCCTGTGGCGAAAATACAATATCATTTTAGGTCTGTGTGTAGCATTTGCCCCTGTTAGGTAATATTTCCCCCTCGGCCATTGCCCCGCTAGGCTTTGAGCCGTGTTACCTTAACGTAACATAGGTAACATTCAACGGGGGTACGGATTTTATGATGGATCAACACCGCCCGCCCTGCCCCAAACATGCGCGGCAGGACGGGCGGTGTTGTATGAGTCATCACGATTAATCCGATCAGATGCGCCCTTTGAGGTGCTTGGGTTGTGTCACCGTGGTCCGGTCCGCAATCAGTTGCCGGGCTTGGGGTATGCGATCCCACACATTCCAATGGACCACCCCCACCACCTGGTGGTTTTTGAGGTAATATAGCACCCCTTCTAAGCCAAAGGTGGCCCAGTCGGCCACGATGTCGAGCTGACTGTCGATGGTGCCGATGGCCTCATACCCCATGGTATAGAGGTCGGAATAGAAGAAGGGCAAATGGCCATAGGATTTGCTGCGCCCGCCATATTTTCTCCCGCTAATCGGCCCTGGATGTTTTGGCCAATTCGATTTGTGTCATCGGTTTAACTTATGCTAGTGGATGTAGTGCCCCCATCTTAGGAACTTTTTTAGTACCATAAGGGGGATAAAGTTTTTTTAAAAAAGGGCCGAGGGTGATTAGGCTCGCCTACCCTCCGTCAAACACAGTTCGGACACCTTCAATGTTTCGGATGATGCAGGCATCGGACGTTATGGGGAAATCCTCCAATAGTTGGGGAAAATCATATCCGTAATCGGATTGAACGTCTTCACCGTGCCATGCAGATTATTCGCGTGCTCTGTCG
>JAMCTO010000101.1 GCA_023381095.1 Bacillota bacterium | reverse complement strand
TTTTCCGCCTGCTCCTCTTCGCGGCTTCGGCTCATCAAGGTCAAAGCCGTGCTTCCGGCGACCCCTACGTAGCGCATCCCCTGGCCGTCGCATCAATTTTAGCAGACTTGAAAATGGATGCCCCGACCATCATCGCGGCGTTATTGCATGATATAGTTGAGGATACCTCCTATACCCTATCAGATCTTGAAGCCCGTTTTGGCAGCGAAGTGGCACAACTAGTGGATGGGGTTACCAAATTGGACCGATTAGAAGTCCGTACCCGCGAAGAGGAGCAGGCGGAAAATCTTCGCAAGATGTTGCTTGCCATGGCTAAAGACATCCGAGTTATTCTAATTAAATTGGCGGACAGGCTTCATAACATGAGGACCTTAAAACATTTGACGGCGGACCGGGTACGGCGGATTGCCCGGGAGACTATGGACATTTATGCACCACTCGCTAATCGTTTAGGGATTTTTCGCATTAAGTGGGAATTGGAGGATTTGGCTTTTCAGCATCTGCAGCCACAGGCCTATCAAGAAATGAAAGAACGGGTCGCCAAGAAGCGTCAGGAACGGGAAGCGGCGGTAGATGCGGTTACCCAGGAATTGAGTCGGCGGCTTCAATCTATGGGGATGGTCTTTGAGGTCTCGGGGCGGGCCAAACATTTATATAGCATCTACCAAAAAATGGTTAAGCAAGGTAAGGATTTTGGGGAAATTTACGATTTGGTGGCAGTGCGGGTATCCGTGGAATCGGTCAAGGACTGTTACGCAGTACTGGGATTGGTGCATTCCTTGTGGAAACCCGTGCCGGGAAGGTTTAAAGATTATATTGCCATGCCCAAGTCCAATCTTTATCAAAGTTTGCATACCACCGTCATCGGGCCGACCGGAGAGCCACTGGAGGTACAAATTCGCACGTTTGAGATGCATCATACCGCCGAATATGGAATTGCCGCCCACTGGAGATACAAAGAAGGCACTAAAGAAGACCGCGAGTTTGAACAAAAGCTTTCCTGGTTAAGACAATTATTAGAGTGGCAGCGGGATATGCGTGATGCGCGGGAATTTATGGAAACGTTGCGAGTGGATTTGTTTAGCGACGAAGTTTTTGTATTTACTCCCAAGGGGGATGTGCTGGACTTGCCCGCCGGTTCGACTCCCATTGATTTTGCTTACCGTATCCACACTGATGTTGGAAACCATTGCGTGGGAGCTAGGGTGAATGGGCGAATTGTCCCGTTGGCAACTGCCCTCGATAACGGGGATATTGTTGAAATACTGGTCAACCGAAAGTCACCTGGTCCTAGCACCGATTGGCTTAATATTGTCCGAACGTCCCAGGCAAAGACGCGCGTACGGCAGTGGTTGCGCCGCGAGCGGAGGCAAGAACACTTGGCGCGGGGACAGGAAATATTAGATCGTGAATTGCGCCGGGCGTCTATAGAGTTGAGTGGAGATCGAATGGCGGATACGGTGCGTCGACTGGGCTGGGGTACACCTGATGAATTGGCCATAGGAATTAGCGACGGCAGTATTAATCCGGTGCAAGCAGTGTCTCGGATAAAGGAAGAGGTCACCCGGCAAATGTCGCCGATTTTGACGCCCACCGTGACGAAAAAACCCAAACCGGTGGTAGCCGTTCCGGGATCGGAGGTATTAGTCCGGGGTCAGCGTCGTATGTTGACTCGGTTGGCACGTTGTTGCCAACCGGTTCCCGGCGACCCGATTATTGGATACTTGACTCGTGGTCGAGGCGTGTCGGTTCATCGCCTGGGCTGTCCCAATGAGAAAGAGTTGAGTCGGGACCCAGAACGGATTATTGAAGTGAGTTGGGATCAAAGTGAGGCCGAAATGGCGCCGCATCCAGTAGAACTGGCCGTGTATGCATGGGATCGTGCGGGCCTCTTGGCCGATGTTGCCAATGTGGTTGCTGATTCGAACATTATTTCGGCCAAGGCCCGGGGTTTTCGCGACCGCACCGCAGTCGTCAATGTACGCCTTGAGGTCAAAAATCTCACCCAATTGACACGGATTATCGGTCGTCTCGAAAACCTGCCTTATGTGCAACGCGTCGATCGTGTCAGTCACGAGCGTGTGTGATGCGAGCTGTGGTGCAAAGGGTCAAACAGGCCAAAGTGACGGTGTCTGGAGATACGGTAGGGGAAATCGGGGCAGGGCTCCTGGTATTCCTGGGGATTAGCAGGAGCGACACCATAAAGGATGTCGATTGGCTTGTGGGAAAAGTTGTTCACTTGAGAATTTTTGATGATTCTTTAGGCCGACTGCAACACGATGTCCGGGATATTGGCGGAAAACTTTTAGTGGTGTCCCAGTTTACCTTGTATGGGGATGTGCGGCGGGGACGTCGGCCGGATTTCACCTTGGCTGCTCCGGCCATGATGGCCGAACCTTTGTACCAGAGGTTTATCAACGGCTGTCGGCTTCTGTTGCCTGTGGAAACGGGAATTTTTGGGGCCGATATGGACGTGAGTATAGTGAATTGGGGACCGGTCACGCTTTGGGTGGAAACTCCCGGAGCGGATAAAACTGTTGAGTAGAGGAGTTATTTTGCAATGAACCCAGAATTACAACGACCTAAGGGTACCCAGGATATATTGCCGCCGGAATCCTGGCGTTATGACAAAATGCGGCGTTTAGCATTGGATATTGCCCAGCAATATGGGTTTAACTTGATAGAAACCCCGATTTTTGAACAGACCTCGGTATTCCTGCGTGTAGGTGAGGCCACAGATATCGTTCAACATGAACGGTACTCGTTTATTGATGCGGGGGGAGTGAATTTGACACTGCGGCCCGAGGGAACGGCAGCGGTGGCTCGTGCTTATATTCAGAATGGACTCTATAACTGGCCGAAGCCTTTGAAATTGGTGTACTGGGGACCAATGTTCCGCCGTGAGCGTCCTCAGGCGGAACGTTATCGGCAGCACACTCAATTCGGTGCTGAATTATATGGGTCAGAATCGCCTACGGCAGATGCGGAGATCATTTTGTTAGCGTGTCGAGTAGTGGACCGGGTAGGTTTGGAAAATCCGGAAGTGCGGATTAACTCCATCGGTTGCGCGGTGTGCCGGCCGCGCTATCGCCAAGCTTTGGTGGAATATTATGCAGGTAGGCGCGAAGAATTGTGCCAGGACTGTCAAAATCGGATGGAGAAGAATCCATTGCGGCTGTTAGATTGTAAAATTGATGTGGCAATTCGCCAAACTGCTCCTGATTTAGCCGATTACTGGTGTGATGATTGCCGTGCCCATATTGAGTCGGTAATGGACCAGGTGGGGGGAGCCGGGCGGTCGATCCGGCGTGACCCATATTTGGTTCGCGGACTCGATTACTATACTAGAACAGTGTTTGAAGTGGGCCACCCAAGCCTGGGAGCGGCTACCGCGCTCTTTGGAGGCGGACGCTACGACGGGCTAAGCGGTCAATTCGATGGTCCGAGCGCTCCCGCAGTTGGGTTCGGCATGGGCATTGAGCGTATGTTGTCGGCGGTTGGCAACCGATTACAACCCGAACCCGCATCCGTTGTGTACATTGCGCATTTGCCGGGATTCGAGAATCAGGCGCAACTGTTGGGGGAACAGTTGCGCAACGTTGGGTTGGCGACAGAATGCGACTTGCTCAATCGCAGTCTCAAGGCGCAATTGCGGGAAGCCGGGAAAACGGCGCGTTTCACCGTGATCGCCGGTGGCTACGAGTGGGAACAGAATCTGGTACAAGTTAAGGATTTTACCGAGAGGAGCCAGGAATCAGTGGCAGTCCCAGACCTCGCCGGATACTTGTTGAATCAGTTGCGAAACCCAGAACAAAACAGCGATGGAGGAGCAAATTTATGAGTTTTCGAACCGTGTGGGCTAACCAAATCGACCTGTCTTTAGCAGGCTCTGAGGTGATGATTGCTGGGTGGGTGCAACGTCGTCGCGACCACGGCGGCTTAATATTCGTGGACATTCGGGATCGCACCGGAATTGTGCAAGTGGTTGCCGAACCCCAAGGTCCGGTATTTCCTTTACTAGACAGTCTGCGTGCCGAATATGTGGTTAGTATTACGGGAATTGTTCAAAAGAGGCCCGAAGGCATGGTCAATCGTGAAATTGCCTCCGGCGATGTAGAAATTGTTCCAATTCAAGTGAAGGTTTTATCTCAATCCAAAACGCCTCCTTTTATGCCGCAAGAGGCTGAGTCGGTTGACGAACTGGTGCGCCTAAAATATCGTTATGTTGACCTTAGACGTCCCAGTCTGTTTAATAACTTTGCTTTGCGGGACAAGGTGCTCTATTCACTGAGAACGTTTTTTCACGAGCAAGGATTTTTAGAAGTGGAAA
>JAMCTO010000100.1 GCA_023381095.1 Bacillota bacterium | reverse complement strand
GGCAAACGGCGGGAAATTGTAATGATGCAAATAGCGGCGTGATTCCTCCACTCCAATGCCATCCAGCATCTGTTGGTCCGACAAAGGGCCTAAGGTCATCGCCGTCAGTGCCTGAGTTTGCCCTCGTGTAAATAACCCCGTGCCGTGAACTCGGGGCAAGACGCCCACCTCAATAGAAATTGGCCGAATTTCGTCCTTTTCCCGACCATCGGGGCGAATACCGTCATGGATGATGGCGTAACGAACGACCTCTTTTAGCACTTTCTTAAGAGTGACGGAGATCATAGTCTCTTCGTCAGGAAAACGCTCAAGTAAAATTTCCTTGAGCTCGCGGTTGACCTTTTCAATATTTTCTCCCCGCTGTCGCTTATCACTATTGCGCATCGCCTCGAGCAGTTTGTTCCAGCCGAGCTCTCGACTTGTTTCCATCAATTCGGCTGACGGCAGGAACAGAGGATATTCGGCCTTAGGTCTGGCCACAATCTGTTGGAAATTCCGGATACCTTCAATGATGCGACGTATTTCCTCGTGTCCAAATAAAATCGCATCTAACATCACGGACTCAGGAACGATGTTGGCACCAGCTTCAATCATCAAAATGGCGTCATAAGTTCCCGCAATCATCAGTTTCAAATGACTTTGCCTGTCTTGTTCACTTGTGGGGTTAATGATAAATTGTCCATCGATATAACCCACTTGGACAGCTGCAATGGGCCCGTCAAACGGAATATCAGAAATACTCAAGGCCGCCGAAGCTCCAATCATGCCACAAATTTCCGGTGAATAATCATAGTCTACGGACAAAATACTCACGACAACATGGACATCGTGGCGTAGACCCTCCGGGAAAAGTGGACGAATGGGTCGGTCAGTTAAGCGGGCAGCCAAAATTGCCGACTCGCTGGGCCGGCCTTCACGTTTAATATAACCTCCCGGTATCTTCCCCACGGCATACAACCGCTCTTCCACATCCACCGTCAATGGGAAAAAATCTGCATTTTCCCTGGGTTCTCGAGACGCGACAACAGTCACGAGCACGACGGTGTCACCATAGCGAACGACCACTGAACCATTGGCCTGCCGTGCCATATTCCCGGTTTCAAGTGTCAAAGTGCGGCCGCCTACCAAAAAGTCGGTAGTAATAGCCTCCATACATACCCTCCTGTACACAAAATCACGATACCAATGATATCCGCATTGGAAAATAGAGCGGGAGTATCCCGCTCTATCGACGTAATCCCAGCCGTTTTATCAGCGCACGATATCTCGCGCTGTCGGTATTTCGCAGGTAATTCAGCAATGCCCGACGGTGGCCCACCATTGTCAGTAAACCGCGACGGGAATGATGGTCCTTTTTGTGTATCTTCAGGTGCTCGGTGAGTTCTATAATGCGTTGAGTCAACAGTGCGACTTGAACTTCCGGCGACCCCGTGTCCGATTCATGCAGCCGATTAGCCGCAATGATGGCCTGCTTGTCTCTTGCTTCGAGGGCCATCGTGTTCCCCCCCTTCTGACCAACCGTGAATGCGTCTTACTCAAAGATCCAGGATTGAGTGCCACGCCGTCCTGATAAACCTGTCGAGTCGGTTGGGTAATTCCTGTCCGCCGATAAAGCCGATTCACTTACACACGGCCAAACCCGAATCCTCTGCAACATATGTGCTGAGTCCTGCCAACCATTTTTGTCAGATTCCGGTTTACGTTAAGCTAACTCCAATCCAAAGACAGTTAATTGTATCATACCCCATTCTTTAGAGCAACTTACGGGCTTGGTCGATATCTTGCCGAATCTGGCTGACAAGAGCTTCAATCCGGTCAAACTTCTTTTCCGGCCTCAGTGAGTGATAAAAATCAAAGCGCATCGATTGATCATGAAGATCTCCGAGATCTCGGTCGATAACATGCTGTTGTATTGCGGCCTCTTCACCCTGGAACGTAGGACGAATTCCCCAGTTAGCTACACCCGGCCATCTTGTCTCGGAGCCGTTTAAGCTGAGATACCCCGCGTAAACCCCAAAAGGCGGCATAATCTGTTGGGACGGCGGAAGACAATTGAGCGTAGGTATTCCGATTTGAGACCCACGTCCCGCACCCTTCTGAGCCACCCCTTGCACACTAAAAGGGTGAGCCAGCAAATTGTTGGCTTCACTAATATGCCCTTCGATAATATATTGGCGGATGGCGGAACTCGACACAACCAGTGACTCGGTGTTTATGGGTTCGACAATGCGAACTTTCACTCCGGTTAGCTCTCCCCAGTTTTTCAAGGTTTCAATACTGCCGGTGCCTCCCGCACCAAAAGTGAAATTGTAACCCACCACAACAGCCTCTGCCCTGAGTTTTTGACGCACTTCCAAAGTCAGAAAGGCCATTGGAGGAACCATAGCCAACTCATGATTAAAAGAAAGCACACTCACATAATCTACGCCGTAATATTCCATCCAGTAAATTTTTAAATCTAAGGGGGTAATCAGATACTTCTTGGGGGGATGAGGCCGCAATACAACAGAGGGATGGGGATCAAAGGTTAAGGCCACCACCCGCCAGTGATGTTTCTGACTTATTCTCTTGGCTTGCCTGATTAGAGCCTGGTGTCCTGCATGAACCCCGTCGAAATTGCCAATAAGGACCACCGTTGAAATTTTAGGATCGGTTTGTGTTAGACGTTCCATCCATTTATTCATCCTTTGCCAGAACTTTACGAAAATGCCACGGGGGTCCTTCTACGACCGCAACAATGACATCGTTATAACTCAATCCCACCACTCCTTCCACCCCCTCAATATGAGGAATCGCGGAAAGTTTCCCTTGAATGAGATTACGTATCTGGTAATCCTTAATCGCAATGGTGGGAATCACCAATAAGGAAGGGTGAGTAAGCAATAGACCTTTCCAATCGCGTGACTTATTGAGTTGATCAAGACTGTGAGCATCATCTGCCCTAAAACTTCCCACCTGAATTCGCTGAAGAGCCTGCACAGATGCAGCGTGGCCAAGGATAAATCCCAGATCTCTGACGATCGCCCGGATGTAAGTCCCCGACCCCACACTCAATTCAAGCCACCAAGATCGGTTGTGGCCCCCGGTCAACCGAATGTCCTGGATCATCGCAAATCTCGGTGCAATCCATGATGTCTTGCCTCTTCGGACCAGATCGTAAGCCCTCTGCCCGCCTTGTTTCAGTGCGGAAACTTGCGGCGGAAACTGCAAAATTTTCCCCTGTAGCCATCTCACCGCCATGACTATTTGCTCGCGATCGGGAAAAGGATCTCCGGATTCAGCCACCACGTACCCTTCTTGATCCCCGCTATGAGTTTGAATACCGAGCGTCATTTGCGTCCGGTATGTTTTCGGAACGAGATTGGTCCACTCCAAAAGGCGGGTGTAAGATCCCATGGCAATAGGCAAAACGCCTTCTGCCGTGGGATCCAAGGTACCCGCATGACCAACCTGTTTCTGTCCGGCCATCTGCCGGATCTTCGACACAACCTGGTGGGAAGACATTCCCGACGGCTTATAGACGTTCAAAAATCCGTTTAACACGCGAGATACCTCTTTAACCTGTTCCGCCCGGAACGAAATCTCGACGCCGGTATCATTCTCGATTTGGCAGCTGCCGCAAAATATCCTGAATGTGCATGCTTTCCACTATTGATGAATCTTGCCGAAAGTCCAGTTGAGGTGCCAGCCGCAAATGTAAGCGACGGGCAACCTCTCCTCGCAAAAAGGGTGTGGCACTCCTAAGTCCGGCAAGGCTGGCGTCCGCTTCTTCCTGTGTTCCCAAATGACTAACAAACACTTTAGCTACCGATAGGTCACGGGACAGCTCAACATGTAAAATGCTCACAAAGCCGATCCTCGGATCTTTGACGTCCTTCTGCAGCATTTTACCAAGTTCTTGCTGAATTGCTAAAGCAATGCGTTGGGCGCGGGCCTTATTCATCGCCACTCACCTACTTTCACCTTTTCAACTGGCCTTAACCTCTTCCTCGGTGAACACCTCAAAAATGTCCCCCACTTTAATATCGTTAAATTTCTCAAGACCAATCCCGCATTCAAAGTTTGTCGCCACTTCCCGAACATCATCCTTAAACCGTTTCAGCGAGCCAATATTTCCTTCATGAACTACGGAACCGTCCCGCAACACTCGAGTCTTGCCGTTGCGCAGGATCTTTCCGTCAGTCACATAACAGCCTGCCACTGCCCCAATTTTAGGCACCCGGAACACTTCACGCACTTCAGCGCGTCCGAGGATGACTTCCTCGTATTTGGGTTCCAGCATTCCTTTCAATGCCTTGTTAATGTCGTCAATCGCATCATAAATCACACGGTAGCTCCGAATGTCCACGTGCTCTTTTTCAGCGATCTGGCGTGCTTTAGTTTGGACACTGACTCCGAATCCCACAATAATGGCGTGTGATGCCTGAGCCAACATGACATCGGTTTCCGTCACGGTGCCCACTCCCGAGTGCAAAACCCTCACCCGCACCTCGTCATTCGACAACTTTATTACAGACTGGCCCAAAGCTTCCGCCGAACCATGGACGTCGGCCTTAATAACCAAATTCAGATCCTTCACCGCTTCGTCTTTAAGACGTTGCAGAAAGTCATCAAGGGACACTCCGTGTCCTCCGCCTTCGGATTGCCGGCGCACACGCTCTTGACGGGAGTCTGCTATCGTCTTGGCTTGTTTCTCATCGGCCAAAATGACAAAGTCATCACCGGCTTCCGGTAGCTGGTTAAAGCCGAGAACCTCCACGGGCATCGATGGTCCCGCATTTTTCACCCGCTGACCTCGGTCATTAATCAAAGCCCGCACACGTCCATACACGGATCCGGCGACAAAAACGTCTCCGACGTTCAATCGGCCTTTTGAAACCAAAACCGTGGCCACAGGGCCTCGCCCTTTGTCAAGCTTTGCTTCGATGATGGTCCCTTGAGCAGCCCTTTTAGCGTTGGCCTTCAGTTCCAGCACATCGGCCTGAAGGATTAAGGCTTCGAGCAACCGGTCGATACCTTCCCCGGAACGAGCCGAAACGGGAACCATAATAGTATTGCCGCCCCACTCTTCCGCAATAAGATCAAAATGGCTCAGTTCGGTTCGCACCTTGTCGGGATTAGCATCGGGCAAATCGATTTTATTAATGGCCACAACAATAGGCACATTGGCGGCCTTAGCGTGGTTAATAGCCTCAATGGTCTGAGGCATGACCCCGTCATTGGCTGCGACAACCAATACGGCAACATCAGTCACCTGCGCACCTCGGGCACGCATAGAGGTAAAAGCCTCATGTCCAGGGGTGTCCAAAAATACCACTCTGCGATCATGCCATTCAATAACCGATGCTCCAATGTGCTGTGTAATGCCT
>JAMCTO010000099.1 GCA_023381095.1 Bacillota bacterium | reverse complement strand
AATCCACCAGATAACGCTGGGGGCGCAATGTAGAGGTCCAATCGTTTATATTCAACATTTACCCCTCATAATTGGTTAAAATTCGAGTGATCCCAAAGACCTCTCATCTCCAGTGTATCAGACCCGCAAAGCAGTACCAAGCTATCTAGGCGGAAGTTGGGGGATGATGACCCGTACTGGCTTCGGGCTAGGGGTCCACCGATTTAGCCAGCAATACGGCATAAGCTTGTGCTCCAGTTGGGTTAAGGTGAACGCCATCAGGCCAGAAGTAATTGTTATGATTGGCACTGGCAGCGTACCAGTTTACCAATGTCGTATGCGGAAACGTTCGTGCTACTTCTGCCAAGGTCGAATTCACCACACTTTGCCAAGGCCGAGGCACTCGCGTATTGACTAGAACGATTTGTTGCACCGGACCTAATGAATCGAGCAACGACACCAGTTGCGCCTCGCTGAACGGCCCATTAGTTCCTAACTCGATGATTACCCGTTGTCCCAGTTCCCCCTCTTTCTTTAATGTCGCAATTACCGCTGATGCCTGGTACAACTGGCGACCTACCTTTGCGCTTATGACTATGCCAGGCAGCAGCTTAGACAAATAGGGTGCCGCATCAATCATCACCGAGTCGCCAATCGCGGTGACGCCGAGCCCGCTTTGAGGTGCAGTGACAGTTGGCCGGATCTTGGCGGTCTCCTCTTTAGGAGCCGGCGCAACTTTTTCTGGAGTCGTCACCGGATTGATTCGCGTGCGAAGCAGCGGCACCGACAATGTTTGAGGTATTGGTGCCCCAAGAGGCATGGACGAAACCATATCCAAATGGGCAGGCGTCCATCCGGTCAATCCCACCACCGAAATACCGACCAGCACAAGTGCTGCCGTCCCTGTCATGATTCGAACCAAGGCGATCCGAAGATTTCCCAGGTCAACGCGCAGCGAACGCAATCCCCCCCGACGAATCGGTTCTTCCAAGTAACGCCACGACAGCGCTGCCAACCCAATACTGGCAGCAACCTGTAGACTGGCTCGGCCAAAATTTATCCCCCCGGTATTTAACGTAGGATTGGTGAGCACAATAATCGGATAATGCCAGAGATAAATGCCATAAGACCGTACCCCAATCCAGCGCAATGGCTTGAATGCCAATATTTTACTTAATTGAGTGGACGGGTGAACCAGTGCAGCCACAACAGCCAAGGTGGCCAAGGACAGCAAGACTAACCCACCACGATATAAGAAAGTTTGATATTGATTAGTCTGCCAAACCATCAACACGATCGCCAAAACACCCATAATGCCTACGCCGTCCAATATGTTTACCGTGGTCCGTGAAAAAGGTCGCGATGCCATGTTTCTACTCGGCCACAATAAGGCCAACGCAGCGCCGAAAAGCAAGGCAAAGGCTCGCGTGTCGGTTCCGTAATATACTCGGTTAGGGTTTATTCCCGGGTGGTACATCACAGCCATAGCCACCGCCGATGCGACCGCGGCAATTAACACCAAAGTAACCAGCCAATTACGATTGCGTACATACTTCAATCCCAACGCCAAGGCAAGCGGCCAAACCAGATAAAACTGCTCTTCTACCGCCAGTGACCATAAATGGGTGAGGGGTGACGGTGGGCCGTATTGAGCAAAATACGAGACGTGATGATAAATATACCACCAATTGCTCATGTAAAGTGCCGCCGCTAAAACATCTCCGCGAAGTGATGCCAGTTCACCTGGGTGAAACAGAGTAACCCAAGCCACGACGACGATAAGCATCGCCGCCAACGCAGGAAGCAACCGGCGAGCCCGCCGAACCCAAAAATCCCGCAAATCAATACGTCCCCGATTCTGATATCCCGCCACTAAAAGGTCCGTAATCAAATATCCCGATAGCACGAAAAAGACCCCAACGCCCAAAAGTCCACCCGGTGCCCAACTTAATCCCAGATGATAAGCAATCACTGCTAGCACGGCTATCGCCCTTAGCCCATCCAATCCACCCATATAGCGACCACGGGCCGTTACTGGTTCCGGCATCATGCCGCCCAGCCCTCACCAGGGCATGCAAACTCCCAAGGCCGCCGTCAAATCTGCCGACCCCGAAAATTTTACGAGAAATTTCCCCGTTGATTCCACTTCAGTATGGTTTAAATTACTCGCACAATTGCATGTGAGCTAAGGACCTTTAGCTATTCGACTTTCTAACCGTCTAACGTTATTACGATAGTATCGGTTACGCATTGTATCCCCCGGGGGAAATTTAAATTGTGGAGAAACGAGACAATCATGTGGCAACCGTCTGGATCCAACAGGTCCGCATTCTTGGTCCATCAAACTCACAGAAATAGATGCCCTGCCATTGTCCCATTTTTAATTTGCCGTTGTGAACCATGACAGTTGTTGATGGTCCAAATACACTCGTCAAAATATGGCTATCTGAGTTGCCCTCCCCATGACGGAAACCCGGAAAGGCCTTGGGAACCTGTTGATCCCAAAACAGTAAAAAGTCATGAAGGACGTCAGGATCCCAATTTTCATTAATCGTCACAGCTGCGGTAGTATGAGGGCTGAATACCAGCACTAGGCCATCGCCAATTTCCTGGACCGTATCTGAGATAAGACGAGTTATATCAATGAACTCTCGACGCTTAGCAGTTTGTATCTGGAGTTCTCGAAACATCCCCCTCACCTTTCCCACTTAAAATTCGAACTATCACCAGACGGAAGCTTGCGTTCGGATTTCCCGCACGCAGACACGCAGCGGGCTTTCAGTTTAGATCTATGATACAACGATGCTCATATCATAGGCGATAGCATTAGTAACATCGAGAAACAGACCATTGGCAAATTTGATTTTTTTGGCCTTAGTGTACACTGTACACAGGATATCCTTCATATCGCACTCTGCATTACCGTAAATTGAGCGAGCAGTCTGGGGTGGGGAGGGAACTTACCGATGATTCGACCTTCGGGGTGGTTCCGGCGTTTGATCCAGGCCCAGATAGACGCTCCGCATCTGGTCAGGAACGCATTAATGCAGGCCGGTGCAGAGGGCGCACACGTCATTCAGCGACTATGGGTACCTTATATGGAATGGCCGGTTCAATACCGAACATCGCATAACATTCGCTCTCATTTCGGACGGGACATTGGACTGCCACGCCGAACTTGCCCGCGCGCTGATTGAGCGGATCTCTTGGGCAGGGAAAACCTGGCCAGTTCTCACTCTGGAACGCGAGGCATCCGCCTATCACATCCTCGGGCGCCACGAAATGGCGAATCGACTAGAGGCGCGGACGGCTAACTATTCATTGCAACCAAGGAGATTTGCTTAAGCGAACAGTGTTTCCACGATTGCAGCTATTTTCAGAGTAAATGGCCTAGGGCGTGTTCGTCCCGTTTCAAACCGGTCTTATCCTTCACCAACATAAAAAGCCCCCAAAATGGGGGCTATAGCGGGACGAAGTGTTGGCGTCTTTGCTTTCTGCGCAATTGTAGCCGTTGTCGTCGCGCCTGCGTTAAATGTCGCACCCCGGAGGGATAAAGTTGCACTAAAATAGTTTGAGGAATTGTCACTTGTAAATTACCACATAACGTGCATTGCCGCCCCTCAACCACTGTGACCATCGCGCGCGTTCCCTCGATATTGAGAGGCCCCGTCGGAACAACATCTTCCGAGCCACAGATGGGACACCGTTCATCCATTCCCACAACCCCCTCCTCATTCACCGGAATAAGGCAACATTTCCTGTATTTTGGTTTTTCGCGTTTGGGCACAGCAATTCCTGCCGGTATTCACACCCCATCCACAGTTTTTTCACAACGTTATCCCCAAAATGTCCACAAATACTGACACACTCTGTCGAAATCACGTGTTGTGCCGCCATACTAAATGCCCGTTTACGACAGTTCCCAGCACTTCAAGATTTTCCCATGATTGTTGTGTTAACATTTCGACAGGATCGTAACGCCACAAGGTAAAATCAGCCGCATATCCCGGTTGTATGAGTCCGCTTCGGCGTCCATCAGCCACCGCTGGCCAACGGGTATATGCCTCCATGGCCGCTCTTGGTGTCAACTTCTCTTCTAAAGGCCAACAAGCTTGTGGTTGATCCGGCGGAGCGCGGTGTACAGCCATCCATAGCCCTAATCGCACGTCAGGCGACGCAATCGGGGCATCAGACCCCAATAGCAACAAAGCGTTTTGACGGACAACAGATCCAAATCGAAATGCCTGCCGCCAGCGGTCACCCCAATACCTGCGAGCAATAGGGTAGTCATCTATCATATGCACCGGCTGCATTGACAACGCCACTTGCGATTGGATCCGTGGCAAATCATCATCGCTTAATAATTGGGCATGTTCCACGCGATGATGGGGCACCTGATCCGAAACATAGGGGGCAACCGCTAACAAGGCTTGGTGAACCGCCTCATCGCCAATAGCATGCATCGCCACAGCTAAGTTGAGGCGAGTGGCCTGACCTAAAATACCTGAGGCCGTCTCGGCGTCCATAACGGGGACCCCCCGGTTAGGACCATCGCCCAGGTATGGCTGCTTCATCCAAGCTGTCCTAGAGCCTAAAGCCCCATCCCAAAATAGTTTTACGCCTTTTATACGAAGTCGGTTCGTTCCAAACCCTCCGCGAATCCCCATCTGTTCCATGGCGTTTAACGTGTGGTGTGGAAGCATAACCTCCACTTTCAAAGGAAATGTGTCCTCGGTAATGGACTGCAGCGCAAATAGCGATTCTGGCTGTTCGATAGCGGTCACACCAACAATCCCTAACCGTGCTGCATGGCGCATTCCCTGGGTCAGATCGTGAATGTTGTCTTCGAGCGACGGCGGTTCCATATGCGACACTGCCCACCCAACCTGGTTTTCTCGAATAACGCCTGTCGGCCGCCCATGGACATCGCGCTCAATCACGCCCCCCGAGACCGCCGGGGTTTGTATCCCAATACCCAACAGTTGCAGGCCCTCTTGATTAATCCATGCCGAATGATAGTCATGACTGAATAGAAGGACTGGATGCCCCATGCTAACAGAGCTTAAATCCACCGCCCGAGGGTCGTGCTGCCATTGGTGCGGATTCCATCCCCCGCCTAAAATCCAGACTCCCGACACATTTTCTCGAGCAGCCCGCGAATGTACGGATTCTAACACCGATGAATAAGATTGATTGGGATCAATGACGAGTTGACGAAAACTTCTGCCGTATTCTAGGAGATGGAAGTGGCTATCCCAAAATCCTGGGGTCACAAAGGCTTGCTCTAGGTCTATTACCTGGTCCGTCACGTTGCGAGAAGCCATTAAAGACAAGGTGCCCAGTTCAACAATGCGTCCCTGTCCCGTCACCATTACCTGCACTCCGGGCGCAGAACAACTGAAATTCACCCAATAGGTATTCGGCACTAGGTTCCCCTACTTTTTTAGTGATGTCGACTCACGACGCCAACAATTTATCCGATATTGTTTTTTGACCCTCAACAGTTCAAGCGCTAAAAAGGCAGAGACGGCTTAGTAGGCAAATACCACGCCAACCCCAATCCATCGGCTATTACCACCGAATTGCCCGGACCCTTGGAAAGAGGGAAATAAGGCGCCTGATTTTGTGCCAGGGAAGCATGAAACAAACTGTTCGGCATCACATGCCAAGTATCACGAGAAACATTCCACGAAGCCAATGCAACTTCGTCAGAGGCGGGATCCCAAAGGCTCACCATCAGGGAATGCGAGCTGGACCAAAAGAAGTTGGTGGCGCCCCCAACCCATGGTGTGATTTTGGCTGCAGTCGGCGTCCATGCCGTTGGAATCGGGATAGTACGCGTGTCATCAGTTTTAATATTTTTTTGCCACAAGAGGTTAGCCAATGTGGGCTCGCTCGTCGTGGTGCTAATCAGGCATACCACTTCTCCCTGGGAAAACGCTAACTGCACCGGAGTCCCTGGAAGTTGAGATGTGGTCGTAGGCCCATCGTGTCGAATCGAAACCACGAGGTTGGGGTCCGCGACCGCTGCTAGCCATCCCCGATTAGGTTGCGCCGCAAATCCAACCAATTTCCCCGCATTAGTTCCGGATTGGATAATCGAATTGCGAGTTAAAATCCAATACCGCCAGCGCTCCGATTGATATTGTTCTATCGCGGCCCAAGAGCCGCTGCCTAGCCAGAATACCTGCCAAACACCAGCCGTATCGGCCTCCAATTTGACTCGGCTTTGGCCTAGGTGCCACGTTTCATTAGGACCGACCCAAGCCAATCCTTGAGGGCTAAGAGCAGTAGCCTTTGCCACCTTAGGGCCTGGTATCCCCACCAAGTTTCCGGTATCCGGATTCATCCGCCAAATCGCGGAAGAAGACGGCACATTCGTCCATTGAATCAGCATAGCCCACTCTTGGCCTGTAGCGGTGATTCCCACGATATGTCCTTGGAGCAGAGACTGAGAGGCAGAAAGAGCGATGTGTGCCACCCCAGGATATGCTTTCGGAAGCGTGTATGGGCTCGCACCAGAAGTGGGGGCAGACCACCCGCAGCCGCTAGACAACAATAACATCATGCTGGCGACTAGCCACCGCCCAACTCCGATCCGCACGTCGACACCTCCATGCATATTGTGCGACGTTTTGACTCGCGTTTCAAGGATCGCTCTTCAATTGATGCGAGTTATTACGCTCCATCCCAGCCCTATGGATGATATTTCGTTGCGTCGGGAGCAGGGTGTCAGGCAAAGTTCCCGGCCAAGGAGTCCAAGCAATCGCGGTTATCTCCCCATCAAGCGATGCCTTCTGCGTTCCAATTTGAGTTGCTTCTGCCCAATACGCGACTTCCAAATGGCGCCGCGATGGAAATGTTTCATATAACCAATGCAAGGACCCCAAGGTCACTTGCGCTTCTTCCCATACTTCGCGCCGGGCTGCGGCTTCCAAAGTCTCGCCATACTGAACCCATCCCGTAGGCAACCCCCAGGGGTATCGAGGGCGATAGCTATGTTCTAGTAAGAGCACGGAATCGTGATAAAAGACCACCACCACCACCGCGACCACAAACTTGGCCTGAGTCCACCACATTAACTGCTGCATAGCACGCTTTTTCAAAATCTTGCCGAATACACGCAAAAAACATCGTCGAAACGACCGCTTCACCCGGGCCAACGATAAACGCCCTCTCCGCATTGGCGGTGAGGGCGAAGGAGATTGCTTACAGTCCGAGAGAAACAATCGCCAACCCTACAGCCGCCATTGCGATCCCTAAAATCCCGTAAAATGAGGTGGCTCTTTTAAATCCTGGTGTCTTACGCTCAAACAGCATTATGGCTGCTAACATCAGGGGTGGGATAATTAAACTGGTTCCGGTAGACATATTCCCTAATGGCCCCCCCGTTTAAAATACCGGACGCTCACGCCAACCTCCAAACACATCTTTCATTGATTGTACAATTTCACCTTCGGTTGCGCTAGCCCTGACAGCCTCAATGATCTCCGGCATAATCGGCGCATGACTGTCTCGGCAAGCCGCTGTGAGATGGTTTAGTGCTTTGCCAACTCTGCCGCTATCTCGGGTCGCTTTGAAACGCGCTAACTGGGACACCTGGCTTTTTTCCACTGCCGGATCGATCTTTAGCAAAGAAATGCGATCGGTCTCCTCCTCAACAAACGCATTAACCCCCACCATGATTTGCTCATGATTTTCCAATTCTTTTTGATATCGATACGAAGCCTCGGCTATTTCTCGTTGAAAGAAACCATTTTCAATGCCTTCCAAGACTCCGCCCATTTCCTCAATGCGTTGAAAATAGGACTCCGCTTCATTCTCCAACTGTGAGGTTAAGGCTTCAACAAAATAGGACCCCGCCAATGGATCAACTGTATTGGCGACTCCGGTTTCGTACGCAATAATCTGCTGCGTTC
>JAMCTO010000098.1 GCA_023381095.1 Bacillota bacterium | reverse complement strand
TTCCGAGCCCAAATCCGGTAGCACTCTCTCGCCACGGAGAAAAGGAGGGATCATGGACATTACCTAAAACTGCCCTTAGGGTTCTCAGGGATTTCCCGGCAGGCCCCCTGCCCTCGGCAATGTTTGGGTCATCGCTAATGTTAAGTTGCTCAGTATAGTCTCGTGAGACTCCGGCTGATGCCAAGAACTGGACCCAATGTTCCCCTGGATTAATGGTGCCGACAAAAGCTACCCGCGCATCAATAATGTCCGTAAGGTGTTCACACCATAATTGGAACACGGTAGTGGCCGGTTCTGACTCGTGATCCCGGAAGATTTGCCTGGTGTCGGCTAAAGCTTGATACAACATAGCCAGAAGGGACATTCGTTGTTGGTCTCGATGCCGGCGCTCAACCGCCTCATGAGACTCACTGATATCGCGTTGCAGACTAATGAAGTGGGTAATGGCTCCGTTATTTGAGCGTAAAGGAGTAATGGATAGTTGGTTCCAAAACGCGTGCCCCAGTTTGTGATAGTTTAAAATGGCCCCGAAAAAAGGCTTTCCTGACGACAAGGTTTCATGGATATTGCGACGCGTCTTAAAATCGGTTTCAATCCCTTGGAACATCCTGGGGTTATTCCCCAGCAATTCGGAAGCACTATAACCAGTCATATGTTCCACTGCCCGATTGACGTAGAGGATTCGTTGATCGGCATCAGTGATAATGACGGCATCCGACAAGTAATCAAATACTGATGAACTGAATTGCAATGATTCCGCCATGAAAATTTCGCTCCTTGGATCTAAATTCATCAGGAAAGGGGGGACAATTTAGGATAGCAAACCAGCATTGGTTGTGCCAATATTTAGTCGAGAAATGCAACAGGAGAGATCGCCAAATTGTTGTCATACTGGACGTTTGTGGATAACCCTGCTGAATTTGAGATTTGCAAGCCATTGCTTTTCTTGGCGATGGGGCTAGTGACGGCCCAAAAGACGGCATATTGGCGGGAGCAATATATGGCTGGCAACCCCTATCAACTATGGAATTGGAGACAAAACACACAATTGGCGGGGATTTTTGGCCTCAAATTGGAGGGTGATACCAACCATATCTCCCATATCGCGGTGTCTGCGACGCACCGCCACCAAGGAATCGGCTCTCAAATGGTGGGGGACATGGCCAAGCATTTTCCTGCGCAATACTGGATTGCGGAAACGGATGACGATGCGCTGAGATTTTATCAATCATTGGGATTCACGGCGCAGATACTAGTCAATCAACCGCCTGGTTTTTCCGTCCGATATCGGTGTGTGCGGGAAATGCCATGATGACAGTAGGGTCCTTCGACCGGACCGGTCGGTACTTTACTTTCAGGCAGGTTGGGCCATTATAGAAGTGCAGGCAGTGATAAGGAGGCGGCATGAATGTTGAGTCGTGTAGTCGTGGCGGTGGACGGGTCTGATGCCAGTTGGGAAGCTTTGGCGTATGCCCTGCGAATTGTGGATCCAAGTGGTTCGCTGGCTATGGTCGATGTTAAAGACCTTATGGGATTTTTTCAGGCCACTGCGGGGGTTAGTTACAATATGTCGATAGGCGTTGATGTTTCCGAGTATGTCAAAGAATGGGACATGGCAGCGGATGCTGTAAAGGCCGAGGCATTAGACAAAACCAAAGACTTTCAAGGCCATGTTGAATGGCATGTGGTCGAGTCAACCGACGGAAAAGGTGGGCCTGCCGAAACATTGGATTCTTTTGCCCGTACTTGGAATGCAGACGCAATCGTGGTTGGGCGGCATCACGGTTCAACATTGATGGAGGGTATGTTTGGCAGTTTTCCTCGTTGGCTGGTTACCCATAGTCATTTTCCAACGACCGTGGTTCCTGTCAGAACCAAATAAGGCCGTAAGCAATACAATATCTGGAAGCACAGGGCCCCCGTCTCCCTGTGCTTTATTCCAGGTTGCCCGTTGATGATATTTCAGCGCTTCTTCGGTTGCTTCAGACTCTGCCATGAGCGAAGATATAAGTGAAGATGGGAGGAGGGCAATCGTGGACTATATTGGACAACGCATGACTCGCGTTGAAGATGAACGATTAGTCACCGGGAAGGGCCGATATGTCAGTGATATTACTCCGCCCGGAACCTTGCATTTGGGTATTGTTCGCAGTCTTCACGCCCACGCCAAAATTATTGGGTTAGACTTTACGGCGGCAAAAAATCTGGCCGGAGTAGTGGGCGTCTACGGGCCGCAAGATCTCGAACCGGTTATGCGTCCACTGCCCCAAGGGATGCCGGACCCGCGATTACGGGCGCAAATGCCGACGCCCTTGGCCATTGACCGGGTTCATTACGTGGGTGAACCGGTTGCTGTGGTGGTGGCTGAAAATCGTTATATTGCGGAAGATGCTGTGCAACTGGTCGAGGTGGCTTACGAGCCGCTATTGCCTATCACCGATCCTGTGGCTGGTGAGCATGCGGCACCTATTCACCAAAATTCCGACACCAATATTGCGGCGGAAGTCCGTTACATGGTGGGTTCCGGTGCTTCCGCCCTGTCTACTGCGGATCAGGTGATAGAGGTAACATTGCGTCTGGGGCGAGTCGTGGGACACCCCATGGAACCTCGTGGAATCGTGGCAATTTTTGATCCGGATACCGAGGATTTGTTGGTCTATGCAGGGACGCAAGGAGTACATGGGTTTCGGCATTCGTTGGCGGAAATGTTGCAGATGTCCGATAATCGGATCCGGGTAGTGGCCCCGGACACCGGGGGCGGGTTTGGGCTAAAAAGTCGCATTTATGCCGAAGATGTGTTAGCTACATATTTAGCGGTCCGGTTAAAACGGCCAATTAAATGGGCAGGGGATCGTCGCGAAGAATTTATGAGCACCAATCAAGAGCGCGACCAGGTGCATTATGCCAAGATTGGGGTCAAGAACAACGGACAAATTGTCGCCGTGGTGGATCACTTTTTTCAGGATCAGGGTGCATATACGCCTTCGGGAATTATTGTTCCCGACACTACTGCTATCTGTATTATGGGACCATATCGTGTGCCCCATTTTGAAGCAGTTGGGAAAGTGGTCTACACCAACAAAGTATCGGTCGGGCCATATCGCGGGGCAGGGCGTCCACAGGGTACATTTGTCATGGAGCGGCTGTTGGATCATGCGGCAGATGCATTGGGTATGGACCGGGTTGAAATTCGCCGGATCAATCTTTTAACGCCGGATCAATTACCGTATCAAAATGGGATACCGGCACGGGGTGCCAGTATGACATTGCCTTATGGCGAGTATCAAAAGACCATGGACCAAGTGGTGGCAGCGATTAACTATGATGGTTTTCGGGATCCCGTGGAAAGAGGAGACTGGAAGTTAGGCGTAGGTGTAGCCAATTACTTGGAAATGTCGGGAGGATTTGGCTTTGAAGGGGCCAAAATGCGTCTTTTGGCAGATGGGCGGATAGAAATTGCTACCGGATCGTCCAGCCAGGGCCAAGGCCATCGTACGGCTATTGCTCAAGTGGCGGCTGATCGGTTAAGTTTGCCCTTCGAACAGTTTGTTGTTGTAGAAGGAGATACGGACGCGATCGATCGGGGCATTGGCACCTTTGGCAGCCGCACCATGATGATGACGGGCAACGCGACCGCACAAGCTGCACCAGGATTCCGCAAAAAACTATTGGAATATGCTGCTCAACTTTTTGAGGCAGCGCCGGAGGATTTGCATTGGGATCGTGGCCGCATTACAGTAACGGGGGTTCCGACCCATTCATTGTCGCTCGCGGAGTTAGCTCAGAATGCGACGAGGCAAAATGTTACCTTGGAATTTTCGTCCTATTTTGATGCGGTAGGTCCAGCTTTTGGTATGGGAACCCACGCAGTGGTGGTTGCGGTTAATGTGAAAACCTGGGCGATTGAGATTCGGGATTACCGGATATGCCATGATGGTGGAGTGCTAGTTAATCCGTTGTTAGTAGAAGGACAAACGATTGGGGGAACCGTCCAAGGGATCGGGACGGCACTGTTTGAGAGTTTGATCATCGATCCTGACTCGGGGCAGCCCCTTAATGCCACATTTTTAGACTACTTATTGCCAGCGGCCGGTGAGATGCCCGATTTTGAGGTGACAGAAGTCGAATACCCTGACCCGACGAATCCAGAAGGCTTCAAAGGTGTGGCAGAAGGCGGCGTAATGCCTCCAATGGCAGCCATTTGCGCGGCTGTGGAAAATGCTCTGCGACCCTGGCGAATTAAGGTTGACACATTGCCAGTCACGCCCAATGACCTCTTTCACCAGTGCAAAGGGGGAACTCAATGAAACCAGCATCATTTACCTATGTCCGCGCTGTGACTCTTGACGAGGTGTTGCGGAAGTTGCAGCAATGGGGAGAAGAGGCGAAAGTCCTGGCAGGAGGGCAAAGTCTAATGCCTTTACTCAATATGCGCCTGGCTCAGCCGCGATACATTATTGATGTTAACGGATTGCCGGAAATGACAGGAGTGGACTGGAGCCCTGAAACCCAGACATTAACCGTGGGCGCGTTAACCCGCCATCGGGAACTGTTGCAGCATCCCTTGATTGAAGCCCATGCCCCGCTCTTGAGTGAGGCGGCTCGATATGTCGGCCACCTTGCCATTCGTAGCCGTGGAACCCTGGGTGGTTCCGTCGCTCATGCGGACCCTGCCGCGGAACTCCCATTAGTACTAACGGCTCTGGGCGGGACCCTCATTATCCAATCCGTTGAGGGAGAACACAGTCTCCCCATCGGAGACTTCTTCTTGGGATATTACATGACGACATTGAGGCCCGATGAATTAATTACTGCAGTAAAGATCCCGGGTTTAGCGAGCAATTCTGGATATGCCATCGCGGAATTTTCCAGGCGCCAGGGGGATTTTGCTTTGGCCTCAGCTGCCGCGGTGGTGACGGTGGATGAACGCGGAACCATTACCACGGCGCAGTGTGCAGCAGGCGGAGTGGCCCCTAATGCGATCACGTGCCCAACAGTCAATGAGTCTTTACGCGGAGCTCGCAACCCTGAGGATTTTTCCCAAGCGGCTCACCAATTAGAAAATTTCATTGATCCTCCCGACGATGTGCAGGCCAGCGGCGACTACCGACGCCATTTGGCTGTCGAAATGATGACACAGGCTATTGGTTTGGCTTATGCTCGGGCAATCGGGACGAAGGAGGCATGGGCATGACGGTGGAATTTGAAGTCAATGGACGGATGGTAACCGTAGACACCCCTGAGCATTGGTTGTTGGCTGATGTCTTGCGAAACCAACTGGATTTAACTGGAGTGCATTTGGCGTGTGAATATGGTGTGTGCGGGGCCTGCACGGTGTTAATGGATGGTGAACCGGTGCGTTCCTGTCTTACGTTAGCGGTGCAAGCAGCAGGGCGTCAGATTACCACGGTGGAGGGATTAGCTCCCGAGGGACAACTCAATCCGGTACAACAAGCCTTTATTAATCATCATGCATTGCAGTGCGGCTTTTGCACACCGGGTTTTGTAGTCACCGCTTCATATCTACTGACTCAACAACAGGAATTGACGCGAGAGCAAATTCGTGAGGCCTTAAGCGGCAATCTTTGCCGCTGTACCGGATATCAGCAAATTGTGGATGCGGTAGAGGACGCCTTGCGCCAAAAGCAAACCGTTGGCACTACACTGGATAAAACTATAGTAGACAATTGAACCTCCCCGCCCTAAAGGGCGGAGATTGTGGGGGAACCACCATGGTAGCGGCGCGGGTCGTGAGGCCATGGGAGTGACCCTCCTGACTCGCCACCGCTTATCCCGCCAGCAATTTCCCGGGGTTCAGCCGGACTACGCCGCCTTAACGCTCCC
>JAMCTO010000097.1 GCA_023381095.1 Bacillota bacterium | reverse complement strand
TATACACAACTCTTATTGCAAGCTTCCGTCCAATCGCCCGGGAAAGAGGCTGTGCCCTTGCCCGAAAAGCATCCCGGAGCTCCGGATTTAAGCATGAACCGCCCAGGATGCCCTTTTGCCCCTCGTTGCCTCTATGCGTGGAAAAAATGCGAAGAAGAAATGCCCCAACTGATTCCTATAGCTCCCCATCACGAAGTCGCATGTTTTTTGACCTCTTCTCCACCCGAAAAACCGAACAATGTCCAAGGCCCTTAGAATCGGGCAGGCCCTTCCTAAGAGCGGAGTTCTCCCTTCTTAATGCATATTGGCCGGGTGTGTAGAGCCCGTGCCAATCCAGTTCACAATATCGGTCAGGACGCGGGGATGCACGTGATCCGCCTGCGCATAAACCCGAGGCGTAGCCATTGGTGTAGAGGAGGTCATAAACAAGTGATGAAGTCCGGGATAGCTAAGGCATGTCAATTGGGGACACGACCGAGAGTGTTCCTGCCAGAGGCGAAAGTCGCTATCCCACCTAACTTGATAGTCGCTTTCTCCCTGTAATATCAAAGCGGGAATTTTCGTCTCACACAGTGTCTCGGGGGGATGATAGTCCTGGAGATCAATCCAATAGCTGGAAGGCACGTCAAAAGGGCTCACATCGGCGCGAGGATTTTGCCTCAAGGACTTGATCAATCCGATCTGGGTCTTCATGGACTCCAAAACCTCGCGGATATCCGCCGTGGTGTCTTCCAATGTCTCGAGATAGGCCACTTGCGAGGCCATGACCTCATCCAAAGAGCGAGCATTGGCCGCCAATAATATTACCCCGGCCAGATCCTCGGTTTGGGGATAGGTCTTGAGTATTCGGGGCAAAATGAATCCCCCGAGGCTGTGGCCCAAGACAAAGATTTTTTGATTGTCTACTCTGTCCAGACCTCGCACAAATTCGATGGCTGATATGACGTCATCGGTGGTTTCCTCTTTTATGGTGAAAGAGGACAGATTTTTGAACTCATCGGGATAGATTCGCGTGCGTTTTTCGTAACGCAACACGGCAATCTGTTTAGAAGCGAGTCCCCAGGCTAAATCCCGGAAAGGTTGGTTGGGACCGATAGTTTCATTACGGTCTTGAGGTCCTGAACCGTGCACCAAAATAACACAAGGAAACTGTCCCGATTCCTTAGGCCGAGTGAATGTTCCCGGCAAAACCCAAGGCCTTTGGCCAAATTCCACCCCCGATTCCGTAAATGATTCCTGATTAATATAGGACGGCATAGCCATAACCCATCATTTGCTCCCTCGCGTGGCATAATATTAGTCTTCATTATACGCTTATCATATCCATATCTCTTGCTTCTCGGGTCTTATTCATTGAGCAAAAATTTAAAATAAGGTGAGATGTTTATTGTAATCACCGGACACCGCTTGCGTCTGGATCCCCAGGTGCCTTCCTTGTAATCACCTAAGAACGTATAAGGGGGAAGAGATTGGGATCACCCGATCCCTTCGCCCCAATCTGGGGCTTCGGCTCCGTGTCTTGGCAGAACTGTCATAATAATGGTAAGGTAGCGTCAAGAACAAGGAGAAAACCTAAAGAAGTGATGGCCACTTTATTTCATGGTCCGCCCCATGACCACCCGGGTTAGTTCCGGACAAGTGCCGATTAGCATTTTGATGTGCCCTGACTCTTCTTGAAATCAACCTGAATAAATGATTTCGATCTGTTCCCGAAGATCATTAGCTGCGAGGCTCTTATCATGTCACAACAATCGACCTTGCCAGAATCCCTCCGTCTTGTGCCGCCTTCATTGCGCGTATTTTTGGCAGGCGCAGTCTTCACAGACTTCATGAGTGGTTTATACCGCCTGGTTTTGCCCTGGTGGGTCTACGATGTTTCCCATTCGGCATTAGCCATGGGCCTATTTATCATGATGCAATATCTTGCGGGTCTCATCACCCCATGGGCGGGTGATTTGCTGGATCGGTGGGATATTCGCCCTATTGTCCAAGCGAGCGGTTTGATACAAATTCTCGCAATTGGAGTGGTCGTATTCTTTGCCCAACATCCCCTTCCCTTTATTGATGCCCTGGGATTCATTCTCGCAGGCGGGACCCTATTTACGCAACTTTCCGTCAATAAATTGATCCAAACACGTGTGCCGAGTGCCGCACGGCTCGCTCTCAATGGGCTGATCGGGACCCTGACGACCATTTCTTGGAATGTGTCTCCGGGACTTGCCGGATTTTTCATCATGACCATAGGAATCCGCGGGACGCTTATATTAAATGCGATGGGGTTTCTCGCCATTGTCATCCCGTCATTCTTGTTGCCGGCTCCCCAGACCGATCACTTTGCCATTGCAGCCCAAAGGTCGCCGGTTTCGGGAGTTTTCGACCGTTTTGTGACCGGATTTCATCTCTGGCACCGCGAGAAGGACATCGTCGCCCTGACACTGGTCGTAGCGGGATGGTATGTCACCTGGGGCGGTGTGTATACCATGGTGACCTACCACTTTCGCCATCACTTTCACTGGTCTTCTTCCGAAGTCGGTCTCATTACGATGACAGCCGGGATCATCCCCGTCGGATTTGGTCTTTTCGGGATCCGTTTGACGCAAAAATGGGGAGTCCCTCGCCTGATCTCGGGTGCCTTGATACTCTCCGGCCTAGGTATGGCGGCTCTGGCCTTGGCCAACGCTCCCTGGGAGGCATTCTTGGCCTTAGGATGCATGAATGGGGCGATTGTGCCGACAACCATGGTCATTGACACCATGACCCAGTCCCGGATCTCAGCCAACGTCTACGGGCGTGTGAACGCCCTGCAAACCCTCTTACTCTTGGTCGGACAACCCCTGGCTGCCATTACCGAAGGTCTATTAGTGGGAAGACTCGGAAGAAGACCAGTGAAAGTGATGGC
>JAMCTO010000096.1 GCA_023381095.1 Bacillota bacterium | reverse complement strand
TGGCTGGCAAACGTCAATTCTCTGGCATTGAAGTAAGAGAGAAGCGCACACGAGAGGATGTGCAACATGGACACGGAGTTCTTATCACGGTTATGGGTTGCCGCACAGCCCATCGTGGACCTGTCTACGGGGGAGATTATTGGATACGAAACCCTTATTCGGGGCGACCCCGCCTTACCCTGGACCTCGCCGGAGCAATTATTTGCGGAAGCACGGGTTCGGGGACTCGATGCGGAATTGGAAGCACAATGTCGTGCGTTGGGGATTGACTGGGCTCTTCAGCATTTGACAGGGACGCAAAAACTGTTTCTGAATATTAACGGCGCTTACGCAGGGCTCCCCATCGATCCGCACGGGCGTTCTCTGGAGCCGGCGCGCATGGCCCTGGAAATCTCTGAACACCATAATACCTTAGCCAGTGTAGACTGTTTGCAGCAGATTCAGCGATGGCGCGAAGACGGCTATGCGATTGTCATTGATGACTACGGTGTAGGGTATGCGGGTCTCGGGTTGTTGCTGGCTACGCAACCGCACATCGTGAAAATAGACCGCTCCCTGATTGCTGACATTGATCACCATACCGCGCGCCAATCGGTGGTGGCGCACTTCCGGGATTTGGCCCTCGATCAAGGCATCACATTAGTAGCGGAAGGGATTGAGACCGCGGCAGAGCTGGAGGTCTTGCAGCGAATCGGAATTCCTCTGGGACAAGGATTTTTCTTGGGACGTCCGCAACGGGAATCGGTAGCTTCCCCGGTTCTTCTCCCCACCCGCGGGTCGGCTGGGGTGTTCCGGGCAACATTACCCGCCTCCGACCAGGAAATCCTTCAGAAGGCGGCCGAAATGGCCTATGCAACGCCTTTTCCGACCTATGTCGTGACCCGGACGCGTCACATCGTGGCATGGAACGAGACTGCGGCGATGCTCATGGGCTGGTCTCCAAGCCAACTCGAACAGCATCGGTGCCATGATCAACAGCTTGATCATCACGATCTTACGGGTCGCCCGCTCTGCGTGGGAGCTTGTCCGCTGGTGTGGTCCATGGCAAAAAACCGGGCCTATAAAGAACGGGTGATAGGATTCACAGCGGAGGGTACGCCCCGCGAACTCGAGACTCTGGCCACTCCGCTCTGGAATCCCGTCACGCACAAAGTAGTTGGTGCGATCGAATACTTTTGGGAGATCGAGCCCGCAACCGATTCGAGCGCGTGACCGTTTGCGCTAATCTCTTTGGGCATCGGTTCGATTTCAATACCTAGCCAGGCAGACAAAAGCGACCCGGTACTGGTCAGCCACGGCTTCACCGCGTAAAATTGCTGTAGTGCCTAATATTTGGCTTTCCAATGAGTTTGGTAAAGGGGCGATCTTAAATGACCTCGGATATACGAGCAATTGATGCCCATGTTCATCTAGCTACCGCTGAGTGGTTAGAAGAGTCCATGGGCCCTTATATTCCGTCGGTTGAAGAATATTTTCACAGCACGATGGCACCCAGAACATTGGAAGAAATGGTAGAGACTTACCGTCGGCATCATGTGAGGGGCATTTTGTTAGCTTGGGATGCCGAGCGCCACACTGGACGACAGGGCGTTTCTAATCAGCGCATTGCTGACATTGTTCGAGAATATCCTGACGTGTTTTGGGGGTTTGGTAGTGTAGACCCAGTGCGTACCGATGCCGTCGAACGGGTAAGGGCGTTGCCGGCACTGGGACTCAAGGGACTTAAGCTTCATCCGACGTTGCAAGGATTTGATCCTGCGAACCCGGATTTTGATGAATTTTTCGCAACTGCCGCCGAGTTAAATTTGCCGCTATTAGTGCACGTGGGCACCAGTGGTGTTGGCGCTCGGAAACCGGGGGGACAAGGACTGAGAATTGACGTTTGCCAGCCAATCCGCCTTGATGCGATTGCCGCTCGACATCCTGAATTGCGTATTTTACTTGCCCACGTAGGGTGGCCATGGCATTTAGACGCAATTGCTATGGCGCTTCACAAGACCAATGTGTATCTGGACATTTCTGGATGGCGCTATAAATATCTGCCGCCAGAAGTTCATCGCGAGATGAAAAGTCGGCTCCAGGACCAGGTGTTGTTTGGCACCGATTACCCCATGTTTGACTTGGCACAGCAACTTCAAGACTTTGACGCACTAGAGCTTGAGGAGACTGTGTCGGCCAAGATTTTACGGCAAAACGCCTTAACTTTTCTTGGGTTGTAACACCCGGTGGCTCTCGGGGCTAGCTTTGGCAGCACAATCATATAACACAAGCCCAGGGGGGTCTTCGTATGTTTATTCCTCGCATCATGGTGGCGGGAACCCATAGCGGGGTGGGCAAAACCACCATAACGCTGGCGGTGATGGCGGCGTTGACTCGCCGCGGCTTAAAGATTCAGGGGTTTAAAGTAGGGCCCGACTATATCGATCCGGGCTACCATACGGCTGTGACCGGAAGGACATCGCGCAACTTAGACTCCTGGATGGCTGGTACCGACGGGGTGTTGGAGCTGTTAGAGCGTGGGTCAGTTGGAGCCGATATGGCGGTAATTGAAGGGGTCATGGGATATTACGACGGCAAGAAACTGGATTCGTTTTCTGGCAGCAGTGCCGAAATTGCCCGGATCACAAAAACACCGGTACTATTAGTGGTGGACGTCGCTGGGATGGCGGAAACTGCAGCAGCTGTTGTGCGCGGATTTCAATCGCTGGATGCGACAGGTAATATTGTCGGAGTGGTTGTTAATCGTGTTGGAAGCGCTGGCCACTTTAAATTGGTTCAGCGCGCCATCGAAACGGTGGCGCACCTGCCGGTGTTGGGATATCTTTTGGGTAGCCCGACGATCGAGATGCCAGAGCGTCACTTGGGATTGCTGCCGGCTATTGAGCGGGGATCATTGGCAGCGCTATGGGAGCGCATGGCTGACCAGATTTCCGACACCTTTGATTGGCCACGCATCATGCGCCTGGCCCATAGCGCAGAGGAAGCTCCAACACCGCAGCAGCGAATGTTTTCTGGTTTGCCTCAACGAGTGGTGGGCAAAGTGGCGGTTGCCCGCGATGCAGCGTTTAACTTCTACTACCCGGAAAATCTGGAACTTTTAGAGGAATCGGGTTTTGAAGTGGCGCCTTTCAGTCCTTTGGCAGGTGGCGAGATCCCCAGAGACGCAGACGCCCTTTATCTGGGTGGGGGGTTTCCTGAGGAATTTCTCGGCACCCTAAGTGATGCCCCCTATCTTTCGGAATTGCGCCGGCGACTACGCCAGGGTTTGCCCACTCTCGCCGAATGTGGAGGGTACATGTATTTGGGCGAATCCATCACCAATCATACCGGGGACACCTATTCTATGGCCTCAGTTCTCCCAATTCGGGTGGTTATGCAGCGAAAACTGGCGGCATTGGGGTACCGAGAGATAGAATCGCTGGTTGATAGTCCAATTTTAGCTGCCGGAGAAAAAGTTCGGGGTCACGAGTTTCATTATTCGACCGCTGCATTTATTAACGGCACGGAACCTTCGGGATATTGGGTAAAGGGCTGGAGAGGCGCCGGAAAAGATGGGATAGTTAATTCGCAGTTGGCTGCAGGATATGCCCATTTATATTTTCCGTCGAATCTTAGGATGGCCGCTCGGTTGGCAGACCATGCGATAGCGTTTCGCCAACATCACTAGCCGGAAAAAGAGGAGGCAGGCAATGTATCCTGAACGGATTGTGACACTAGCGGCTGAAATTCCCGCCATTATTTATGAGTTGGGGGCTCTTCATCGGGTGGTTGGCATTTCCGGGTATACAACGGCGCCTGAGGAGGCGTTGAGTTTGCCCAAAATCAGTGGCTTTCGGTCGGCCAGCATCGGTCGCATTATGCGGCAGAAGCCTGATCTGGCCATCTTAACCTCCGGTGTGCAACAAGAACTGGCAGTTAAACTGGGTCAGGCGGGTGTGACCATTTTGCACCTTAACCCCCATCGACTAGCGGATTTATTTGATACAGTTAGTCTTCTCGGCAATGTATTAGGGGAAAGTGCGCGAGCCGAACAATTGAATGAAAAATTACATAAAACGTTTGCACAAATCAAGGAGGCCGGGGAAAAATTTCCGTGGCATCCACGGGTCTATTTTGAGGAATGGATGGATCCTCCCATCTGTGGTACCGGATGGGTAAGTGATCTGATTGAGATTGCTGGCGGTATCGATGTGTTTCGCGAAAAATCTATTGAGGGGCGTACCGCGTCTCTACGCCAGGTCACTGCTAGCGAGATAGCTATGGCTAATGCCGACATCGTGCTAGCATCATGGTGCGGTAAGCCCTTTGATTTGGAGATCTTCGGGGAACGGGCAGGCTCAGCCATGATCTCAGCGGTCAAAACCAATGCGGTGTACGAACTGGATGGCAATATCCTGCAGTGCGGTCCCGGTTTGGTGGAGGCGGCGCACGCGGTGCACGATATTCTTCGTGAACATGTGGCATCATTCCCGTCTCCGCAGGCGAGATGACAACGAGGTGAATTATGGCAAAGAGTTTGATGGTACTGGGATGCGCGTCGGATGTGGGGAAAAGTGTGTTGTGTGCCGGATTGTGCCGGATATTCGCCCAGGAAGGATGGGCGGTCGCTCCTTTTAAAGCGCAGAACATGTCGCTTAATTCAGCGATAACCCCATCAGGACGGGAAATTGGTCGTGCTCAGGCGGTGCAAGCGGAGGCAGCCGGAATTCTTCCCAATGAGCATATGAACCCCGTGTTGTTAAAACCGACTAGTGATCATCGAACCCAAGTGGTCTTGCAGGGAAAGGTCTTTGGTCACGTTAGCGCCCGGCAATATTTTTATGGTTTCAAAGACGATCTATGGATTGCGGTAGTAGAGTCTTACCAATATCTTGCCGACCGCTACGACGTCATCGTGATGGAAGGTGCCGGCAGCCCCGTGGAAATGAATTTGAAAGATCGCGATATTGCCAATTTGCGCAGCGCGGAAATGGCGGACGCGAACATATTGCTGGTAGCGGATATTGAGCGCGGGGGAGTGTTTGCTTCCATCGTGGGCACGTTAGCATTGATGACGCCCAATGAACGCCGCCGTGTCAAGGGGCTGATTATCAACAAGTTTCGCGGCGATCCCAGCCTTTTTGAGTCTGGAGCGGAATGGCTCGAGGCATATACGG
>JAMCTO010000095.1 GCA_023381095.1 Bacillota bacterium | reverse complement strand
GAAGCTGGTGTCCACTTTGGTCAACATCCCGCCCAGCCATCGCTGATTCACAAAATAATCCCCAGATCGGCGTGCTTCATCGGCCACAGCTTCCTGGGCCTGCTTTTTTGTGCCTATAAACAACATCCGACCTCCGTCGGCGCCGACTTGCCGGACAAAATTATATGCCTCATCCACCTTGCGCACGGTCTTTTGCAGGTCAATAATGTAAATCCCATTGCGTTCGGTAAAGATATATGGCTTCATCTTGGGATTCCAACGGCGGGTCTGGTGACCAAAGTGGACACCAGCTTCAAGCAATTGTTTCATGGAAATGACAGACATACAACACCTCCTGGTTTTCCCTCCACAGCCTGCTATGCACCTCTCGGCACCAGGACTCAGACTGCGTGCGTGGTTTAAATCCTTGCGAATTATAGCATACAGGCCGATAACCCACAAGGCTCAGACGTATTTCCTCGGGGCCAGTAACGGAAGAATCCATGACCCTTCAGCAATGACCCCGACGCCACTTAACGTCACTTCGAGATGATTTGCTTTAGCCACGGCGACGGGGATTGATCCGCCTCATCCAACAGCACAATTAGGTGTACATACTTTTTAGACCGGGTCAATGCCGTGTACAATGCACGTGCTCCTGATGGTGTACCAGGGTACGCCGTCTCGTTCGCATCGAGAAGCACGACCCCATCAAACTCAAGACCCCGCACGACATCCAAGGTAGTTAGCACCAACCCTCCGCCATAGCTCTCTTGTCCTTGCAAAATTTGCAGTTCGAACCCCGTTTGTCCCAAACGCAGTGCCCAACGATTGAGAAAGTCGGCACTAGGAGCTAGTATCGCGATAGCGCTAATGCCCTGGTCCCTCCACCGGGTGATCACTTGTCTTACATCCTCTTGCATTTGAGATACGGACTGAGCACTTGTGTAGGTAATCTTTCCCGGATGTGGGTGCCAAGGCACACTTTCACTCGTCTTCGCCCCTGGGTCAATAGCACTCCGCAATTTTTCGGACGCAGCATGAATAACCGGAGGCACGCGATAACTGTATCAAAGCCACAAATGAGACATTTGAGAAGGACTTACCCGAAGCGCCTCTTGGATATGGGCCCATCCGTCGAACTCGTGCTGGCTTCCTTGCTGCATGAGATCTCCAGCAACAATGTAAGATACTTTAGCCCCGAACCACCGCCAAAGCGCGTGGTATACCAACAGGGGAATGGCCTGCGCTTCATCAATGATGATCCATTGCGGCTCGAACCCTGGCAACATGCGGTGAGCCCAAGAGCCCATCCACAACAGTGTCGCGACATCTTCAACCCCGAACTTCCGACGCGAACGCTGACCCAACCGCTGCCCTGCTTCGCGATAAATCTCCAGCCAACTGGCTTTCGGATGATCCCTCCGCACTGAGTCCAAGGCGTCGGCCCATGCCTTTTGATCCCAAGGACAGTCCGGCACCATCCCGCTTAAGTCTTCGTACCAGGGAAATTCTGGCCATACTGCTCGAGCCCACTCGGCTATGCTCCAAGCACGAGCCCGCTGTCGTTCAAGTCCCAGCCGCGGTAACACCGGGTCAATATAATCGCGCAATGTATTTGTCGGTGTCAAGTAAATGCCAGTGCTCTGCGCACTAGCCGCTACAGCGATCCGATGCGCAGCAACCACAGTTTTCCCGGTACCCGCGGGACCATCGAGAATCAACAACCGCAGTTGCGGATTCCGATCGTTGATAACGGCATTTTGTTCTCTATCCAATACATCAGCCAATACGTCAAGTGCCGGCTCCGCTGAGCGCTCAAGCCGTCGACGCACTCGGTCCTCAAAAATAGCACCGTACCTTGGTGCAACGCGTACCACGGATCCATTTTCAATTTCAATATCCTCCACATTGCAATGCACCACACGAATATGGGGTGCATTCCCGGCTTGCCGCCATTGGTAAAATTCACGATCGCGCAGGGTCAGGGTCAACTCCTGCTGCGCGGGATTGCGGACCAGATCTGCTAGAGGCGCTAAATGGCTAATGTCCAACATTTCCTTGCCGTCGTCCAATGGAAACACCTCGGAGCGGTGATAACGATGCACTCGCAAATCCACCTCGAAGGTCTCCCCATCCATGTCCTGCATTTGTGCGGTAATGCGTGAAAAATAAGGGTCCTGCGCCAACACCATATCACTAAGCTGCCCATAACCAGCTTCTACAATTTCCGCGTGTTGCCAGGCGACCTCGTCATTTATTTGATGCGCACGTTGATACGCCTTGTCTGCGCGCTGTCTCCGCAGTGGTAATTCCCGCTCAGCCCAGTTTTTCCATGCGTCAAATATGTCATTTTCTATGGCAGGTCGGTTGGACGCTTTCTCCACTTATCCGCACACCTCTTCTTGACAATAGTCTTAGCCGTGACGAAATCGCACCACAGCCCCATTGATGATAGAACTCCAGTCATTGGTGAAGGGAAAATATTATATCAAAAACTTGGTTGATGGCGAAGTTTCGGTAGGCTTTTTACCAGGTCTTCGGCAAAGTTAGATTTCGTCAATTATGACACTATCGTGATGAACACGGTACACGGCCAACAAGAAATGGTTGATCGTACCGAGCGTTAATATCTCCGGCATGTGGGCATAATGAACCCCCCGGCCGCTAGCGACCGAGTACTCCGAGGAAGTCGAGTTCCGCAAAGCAGACTAGACGGCTTCAGTCACGACGGCAAATCCCAAAGCGCGGAGTTGGGAGGTGATTCCTTTTTTCTTCTTCAGGTCCAACCACCTCCGCATTGCGAAAACTCGCGAGTACCCGGGGGGCTGCCCCCGTCTGAACATGGGAGACCTATAGTCACAAAAATACTCTACTTCCCTAGTCGTGCTGCCCCCGTCTGAACATGGGAGACCTCTTCTTTCCCTGTCACATCCCGTGCCCAATGAACCTGATTCTCAATGGTCCAATGATGCCGGGCGGCCGCCAACAGCTCCGCAGGCGTGACTTGTTTCGAGTCGCGACTGGTCAGCCCCACCCATACGCTCTAATGTTATCTTCATTCTGTTGAAACTTTAACATGTATTTTCTGATCGTAAAGACTTTTGCCAAGATATCCCGAAATAATCCCCAAGCAGGAGTTTCCGAGTTAGTAAGGGGAAAATCGGTGAAAGCCAATCAGAGCAACGGATTCCTCGATTCCTCGCGTATTATACAACTGACAGCCATTTTTCGCACAAACGATGATGATAACGGGGCGGCGATCATCGCCCCAAAGCGCCGTCCTATGCGGATTTCACCGTGTTGAAGCCGAGAATAGTGGGTCCCAAACTGCAGCCACGGACACCGTGCAGGTCTCCGCTCCACTTATCCCGGGGTCCAAGCCGTTCCCCCGGTTCTGATGACGTCTTTTCCGTTTCGACACGTCTTCAGGGGTTCACTTACGTTCAGCTCCCGCAGCACTCACCTGACGGAGTCATGCTCCGCCTTTTTCCGTCACGCTCACGACCGAGACTTTTGGTCTCAGCCGCTGACGGTGGCTTGAAACCTCCTACTGTC
>JAMCTO010000094.1 GCA_023381095.1 Bacillota bacterium | reverse complement strand
TGCCTAGTCCAACAAGAGTACGGAGCGCATCGCGAACCGTGGTGCGGCTAACATTAAAAGAAATGGCCAAATCGCGTTCTGGAGGCAGGCGGTCCCCGACGGAAATGGCCCCTTGCTCAATTTTGGCAAGAATGTCTTGCACGATTTGATCACGAAGCGAAAGATTCTGCGCTATCGGCTCAAACATGATGGTCCCCCTGACCCGGCCGTCCGCATTCGATTGCCCCAAACATCAACATATATTACGATTCTGGATCGACCTCTTTGGATATTCAGTATGCACCAACAGCCCCTAAACCGGAAGCCCACTGCATATCCCTGGATTGTCTTGGTAATCGCTCCCAGAATATCACCAACTCCGTTACCAATCCAACAAGTTCGGATCATTTCCCCGAGAGTATAACGTCTCATAAGTCCTTCTGTTTGCTTAATTCTGATTTTTTTAGCTAGAAAGAGACCTTTATAGGCTCTCTGTTACCGTAGACCGGGAACACCGTACCGCAACCCCAGTTCATTGAGTTGTGTGAGCAGCGCCTTATCGATAGGTACTCCTTCTGAGAGATATTGCACTCGTAGCGCTTCGCTTCGATCCCCAGGCACCGCAACATGTGCGCCTTCAGCGGGTGGTACGTCGCGGATAGCAGCCTCCATGAAGTTCATGCGGGCACCGAACTCACTGAGAGGCAAGAGATTGCCTGGACTAAAAACCATAAAGAAATGTCCCACATTACTCGGTCCCGAATGGTCGGTATACGGATTTTTGACTTCCGGTCCAATCCCCGCCCCAGACAGAATACCAGTAAGAACCTCCACAGCCAAAGCCAAAGCGTACCCTTTCGCTCCGGCCATCGGCAACAGAGCCCCCTCTAACGCCGCTTGAGCGTCCGTAGTGGGGTTGCCATGCTTATCAATCGCCCAACCCAAGGGAATGGGTCGACCGAGTCGCAGCGCCTGAATAATGTTCCCTCGAGCTACCACCGACGTAGCCATGTCGATCACCAACGGTGGAGAATCGCCTCCTCGTGGAAAGCCAAAAGCAATGGGATTCGTGCCAAAAAACGCTTCACGACCACCCCATGGCGGAATACCCGGAGGACTGTTGGTCAAGGCTATCACGATCATTCCCTGACGTGCAGCTTCTGAACAATAAGCGCTCATCGCCCCACAATGGTTTGAGTGGTGCACTGCTATAATGGATGACCCATAGTCACGCGCCAGTTCTATCGCCTTTTCATTGGCGCGCCACGCGACTAACGGGCCGAGGCCGTTCCCTCCATCGAGACGCAACATGGAGGGTTGTCCGGTTGATTCGAAGCGCAGTCGCGGTGTTGCACAAATAAGTTTACTTTCCAGTCGGTCTACATATAACGGCAACCGACTGACACCATGGGTACTACGCCCAGTCAGATCGGCATCCACAAGCACGTGAGTCACAATCTCGGCATCCGCTGGGGGAACGCCTATTTTCTGGAATACGGAAGACATCCACGTTTGCAGATCTGATGCCCAAATCCGCACGGCATCCTTTTGAGTCACTGATTCCATGTCTTAACGCCTCTTCTGCAAGATGTATTAGACGGCAGCTATCGGTGTCTGTCCCGACAACACCCGGACAACGTCATTGGCCACCGTAATGGCCGTGCGAACTCCTGCTTCCGCTGTCAGTCCGGCAATATGGGGCGTTAGGAGAATCCGAGGTTCGTCACGGAATAGATCATGGGCCGTCATCGGCTCGTGAACCCTCACATCGAGTGCAGCACCCGCTACTCTCCCGCAGCTAACCGCCTCCAACAATGCATTTTCATCCACCACACCACCGCGCGATGTATTAATAAGAGACACCCCCGGCTTCATTCGATCAAACGCCTGCCGATTCACAACATTTCGGGTACCCGCGGTTAACGGGACATGTACGCTAATAAAATCGGACTGGGCGAGAAGTTCTTCCATAGTGGTAAGCGTAACACCCATCTCCATGACAGCCATATGAGTGGAAATTTGCCACGGGTCAAAAGCTAGGACACGCATTCCAAAGCATTGCGCCCGAAATGCAATGCGTTGGCCGATATCGCCTAACCCGATGAGCCCGAGGGTTTTCCCGTACAGTTCACTGCCGCCTCGCATGCGGTCCCAAATCCCCTGACGGACTGTCTGATCAATCGCCGCCAGATTTCGTGAAAAATGGAATAAACACGCAAATACATATTCCGCAACAGCCACCGCATTAGCGCCCCGAGCCGTCACCACAGGGATGTGGTTCTCTCGAGCTGTCTCCAAATCAATGTTGTCCAATCCTACACCTAAACGTCCAATAACCTTGAGGTTTTTGCCCGCACGCATCAACTCTGCATTCACTTGTGTCTGATTGCGTACGATGAGAGCATCCGCGATACCTGCCCATTTAAACAGTTGATCACGATGGTTCCAGAGGTCACTGTGGTAATGGACTTCTCCGACCGTTGAGAGTCGCTCAATCCCAATGGGGTCAATGACTTCAGAGATCACAATCGTCGCCACCCCAGCACCTTCCTCGATAGGTATTATGTCATGAGGTATGACCAATTTATTCTACCATACTCGTCCATCGATGTAACTCCAGTTGGGAAAATTTAATTGGCGGCCGGATTAAATGCGAATTATGGTCTCGGACCTGACGGATCTTCAACAACCCCCATACTAAACTAGAAATCTGAGAAAGAAATATGAGCTGTTCATAGAACACTATTGCGGTCACATTAAAGCCTGGTAACTGGCGGGATCAATCGGAACGTGAATCACAGTAAGGCCTTTCCTCCGTCCAATGGTTTCATGCAATTGTGCCCGAAATTCTTCAAGCGAATGCACATGATAGCCCTCTCCCCCAAATTGCTCTGCCACCCCCGCGAAATCCGGTACCGTGACGTCTACGCCCACGTG
>JAMCTO010000093.1 GCA_023381095.1 Bacillota bacterium | reverse complement strand
CGCCAAGATCATCGGAATAAACAACCGCGATCTGGATACCTTCGATACGCGGCTCGAATTTTCTCAGGAGATGGCGGAACTTATGCCGCCAAATGTCGTCAAGATTAGCGAAAGTGGCATTGGCCGGACCGCAGATGTCACCTGGTTGGGCGACATAGGGTTTGCCGCGGTTTTGGTGGGCGAAAGCCTGATGCGCGGTGCATCGATATTGGAGGCGCTGCCACGTGGCCGTAACCGTTAAGATCTGCGGTGTGCAAGACGAAGGGACCGCAAGATTTTGTTTCGCTCACGGTGCTGATTTTGTGGGACTAGTATTTGCGGCGAGCAGAAGGCAGATTAGCATGGACCGGGCACGGCAATTGGTCCAGGAGATACCCGGGCGTTACGTTGCGGTGGTTAGCAGCCCTGATGCAGAAGTACTCCAGAAAATTATCCAAAATGTGCGACCATATGCCATTCAACACCATGGGGTGCCCAGGTGCGATTGGCTTGAACTTAGTCATCGACAGGGGACTGTGGCGATTGCTACTACGCTTAACCCGCAGGCGGATATTGTCTTGCTCGATGGGCCAGTTCCCGGCCAGGGCCAAGAACGGGACTGGAAACGACCGGCATGGCCTAAACCGCTATGGTTAGCTGGCGGGCTATCACCGGACAACGTACGTGATGTGGTGCGCACTCTAAAGCCTGACGGAGTGGACGTGTCATCGGGGGTAGAGACCCAGGGCAAAAAGGATTGGGAATTAATTGCGGCATTTATTGAGGAGGCTAAATCATGGAACGAGTAAGAGCAGTGCCGAATACGGAGGGGAGATTTGGACCATTTGGAGGGCAATACGTTCCGGAAACATTAATGCCGGCGCTGGACGAATTAACTGCCGCCTACCGCCAAGCTAAGGCTGATACAAGCTTTCAACGTGAGTGGAGGGACTTGCTGAAGGATTACGTCGGTCGTCCGACTCCGCTCCGGCAAGCCTATCGAATTAGTAAGCAACTGGGATTTCCGGTATATCTGAAACGTGAAGATTTAAATCATACCGGGGCGCACAAAATTAACAACACCATGGGACAAGTGCTGCTGGCCAGTCGCATGGGAAAAACTCGGATCATTGCAGAAACCGGGGCTGGGCAACATGGGGTCGCCACGGCAACTGCCGCCGCGTTGTTTGGATTGAAGGCCGAAGTTTATATGGGCGCCGAGGATGTCAAGCGCCAAGCATTGAATGTGTATCGCATGCGTCTATTGGGGGCCGAGGTGCATACGGTCCATTCTGGTACCTGTACCTTGAAAGATGCCACTAATGAGGCGATACGAGACTGGGTTACCAATGTTCGGAACACCTTTTACGTGATTGGATCGGTGGTGGGACCTCATCCCTACCCCATGATGGTGAGAGATTTTCAATCCATCATTGGCCGTGAGGCACGCCGCCAATTTCGCGGTCTGACGGGAGGGTATCCCACCCACATAGTGGCACCAGTAGGAGGCGGTTCCAACTCTATGGGGATTTTTTATCCCTTTCGACAAGACCCAGTGGCCTTAATTGGGGTGGAGGCCGCCGGCGAGGGAATTGAAACAGGCCACCACGCGGCTACCATTACCAAAGCCGAACCTGGCATTTTGCACGGGAGTTTGAGCTACTTGCTGCAAGACGAGGACGGGCAGGTACAGCCTGCACATTCTATCTCGGCCGGGCTGGATTATCCGGGTGTCGGACCCGAGCACGCGTACTTGCATCACATTGGCCGCGCTCAGTATGTTTCGATCACCGATGCCGAAGCCTTGGAGGCTTTTCATCGATTAGCCGAGTGGGAAGGAATTATTCCTGCTCTGGAAAGTGCGCACGCGGTTGCTTGGGTGATTAAAAACCGTGATTCATTGCGCGAACAGCAAGCACAAGTTTTGATTAATCTTTCGGGTCGTGGCGACAAAGATGTCGATGCGGTGCTGGATTATGAGGGAGGACTGGAATGATGGCGACAGCAAGCATCCAAGAGGCATTTGATCGCAGTCGTGCGCAAGGACGAGCCGCATTGATTCCCTATATTACGGCCGGCTATCCGAAACTTGATCAGTTGGAACCGTTGGTGCATGCATTGGAGGATGGGGGTGCGGACTTAATCGAAATTGGCATTCCTTTTTCCGACCCGCTGGCAGACGGCCCGATACTGCAAAAAGCGGCTAGCCAAGCGTTGGGGCAAGGGGTCAAGGTGCAGCAGGTACTGGATACCGTGGCGCATATTCAGACGGCGGTGCCGCTTTTGTTTCTTACGTATATTAACCTAGTTTATCGGCGTGGCATTGAGGAATTTATCCGAGACAGCCATAAAGCCGGAATATGTGGCCTGATCATTCCGGATTGGCCATGGAATGAAAGCGCTAAATACCAAGACGCGGCATACCAACAGGGGATGGCACTGATCCCCTTCGCAGCGCCGACCTCTACCGACCAACATTTGGATGACATTGCCAAAGGCCACGGCTTTATTTACACCGTATCGGTAACTGGGGTAACTGGGGTTCGCAGTAGTGTGGACGCCGGCGTGGAGCCGTTGGTCAAACGGATTCGACAGCACACCACGCTGCCGATTGCCGTCGGATTTGGCATTTCGACTCCGGAACAAGCTAAACAGACAGGATTGGTTGCCGATGGCGTTATCGTCGGCAGTGCGTTGGTACGAGCGCTCATGGATCAACCCGACCAAGCACCCGAGGTTGCCGAACGGTTTGTCCGTGCATTGCGCAATGCGCTATAGGAAAAGTTCACAGGGTAGCTAAGGTCTTGACACCGCGGGATGCGCGAGGTATTATTCCACCAATATAATTGATCGAAAGCAATGATTGGGAAGAGGTCAGAGGCTTAGGAGTTACAGCGAGCCGGCGGGTGGTGTAAGCCGGTACCCTAGCACTGAACCGTACCCCCAGGAGTGTGCATCGAACCCTTAGGGCAGTAGAGAATCCGGAATCCACCCGTTATCGTGGAGCGGCTGTGATAGCAGTCGGCAGAGGGGTCAAGCAGGGCTTGACCAATAGGGTGGTACCGCGGAGTGAAGGCCTTCGTCCCTAATCAGGGACATCAGGGTCTTCATATTTTTTGTTGCCAAACTGCCAAACGCATGAGGCCGGAGGGATGGGATTCGATGATTATTGTAATGGCAAAAACTGCGACACCCGATGACATTACCGCAGTGACGGACCGGCTTAAGGCCGACGGGTTCCAAGTTCATATCTCCCAAGGAGTAGAGCGTACCATTATCGGAGTTATAGGAGAGCGGACCGAGGAGGTTTTTCGATTGGGTTCGATGCAAGCAGTGGAACAAGTGGTGCCGGTACGTCGGCCCTACAAGCTCGTGAGCCGCGATTTTCATCCGGAAGATACCGTGGTGAGAGTAGGCAACGTCAGGTTCGGGGGAAACCGGGTGGTGGTAATTGCCGGCCCTTGCGCAGTGGAAAGCCGCGACCAAGTGATGCAGGCAGCAGAAGCCATTTCCCACATGGGGGTTTCGGTGCTGCGGGGAGGAGCATACAAACCCCGTACATCGCCCTACAGTTTTCAAGGAATGGGATTGGATGGACTCAAAATTCTCGCTGCAGCACGCGAGAAATATGGGTTAATGGTTGTCACCGAAGCCGTGGACCATGCGAGTTTGGCCAATGTGGCCGAGTGGGCCGATATGGTGCAAATTGGGGCTCGGAATATGCAAAATTTTGAACTACTCAAAGCAGTGGGACAGATCGGGAAACCCGTGCTGTTGAAGCGGGGACTATCGGCAACGATTGATGAGTGGCTGATGGCTGCAGAATACGTCGCAGCCCACGGCAACCCCAATATCATTTTGTGCGAGCGGGGGATACGGACATATGAGTCGAAAACCCGCAATACTTTGGATTTGAGCGCCATTCCCGTGGTCAAGCAATTGTCCCACTTGCCCATCGTAATTGATCCCTCCCATTCGACGGGACAATGGAATTGGGTGGCCCCGATGGCACGAGCCGCTGTGGCTGCCGGCGCGGATGGGTTGATAATTGAAGCGCATCCCAATCCGGCAGAAGCACTTTCTGATGGGGCGCAAAGCTTGAATCTTCCCCATTTAGCAGAGTTGGTCACCTCTCTGGCAGGGATTGCGGATGCGGTCGGGCGATCTCTGTGAAAATTGGGGTTATTGGTCTCGGCCTGATCGGCGGATCGATTGCCAAAGCGTGGCGCAGTAAAGGGTATGAAGTGTATGGGTACGACAATAACCATGACAGTGTGGCGGCGGCCATGGCGGATGGCGTTATCGAAGCGGTTTGGGATTGGCGGCAATGGTTGCCCCGGATTGACCACGTTGCGGTAGCTACCCCTGTGGCGGCGGTGGGGCAATGGATTCGTGACATTACGACAGTTGGTCGTGAGAGGCCGGGAGTGTTGGTAGATATTTCATCGGTGAAGTCACCGATACTCCCCGCCATGCAGCAATTGTCACCTCCGTGGCAGGCCGTGTCGCTTCACCCGATGGCAGGAAGTGAACTCCGTGGTTATGCCGCCAGTCGCGCAGACTTGTTTTCAGGGTTTGCTTGCGCAGTGATTGT
>JAMCTO010000092.1 GCA_023381095.1 Bacillota bacterium | reverse complement strand
TGACTCACGATTTCTTCAGCCGTCCATTTGGTTTGCTGAAAATCTGACGGCGCCATCAATCCCGCCCCATAGGCGCTGACATAGATAATTTTATCGACATTCCATTGTCGCGCAATAGATATTGCCCGTTCCGTCCCGCGTTCATGCAAGGCTTGCGGGGACACGCTCCCACCGGGGTAATGACCTGCCAGATGAATTAACGCCGCACAATTCGTTCCCGGAATCTCTGGAAGAGTCGCAGTGTCATCCGCCAAGTCACAAGGTACAGGAATAAAAGGAGAAGTCTCTGCAGGACTTCGGGTAATGCCCAGAACGCGAACACCCGATTGCCATAGCCGCCAAACCACCTCACGGCCTAAAAATCCCGTCGCGCCAGTCATCAGCACCGAAGGCAGATCGTGATATTTTCCGCTAGTCATGCCGTCTTCCTACCTTTTCCCGACCACGATGACTGCCGCGGGATGTTGGGTAACGCTTTTTTTCCAGCCCTTGCAGGCGATGCTCAATGCGTACCAGCACAAAGAATATTCCCAAGAATAGGGCGGCATCAAACGATAATAAGATCAGCACTGCACTCATGCTGTCACATCTCGGTGCCTTTGATCCAGCAATTTAGCCATCGTTGTCGCTCTCCATTTGTTGTAATAATGTCGACCATTGTTTAGGGTGCAGGAGGAAAAACAGCTGACCTTCTGGCTTTACCCACATCAACGGTCCCGACCGACAACAGCCTAAGCATTAGCTGGTGGTCAGACGCACCCCGAGATCAGGTTTCCCCTATGGCAAAGCCAATGCCACCTCGCGCAATACCTCGGCCCCCCGCAACTAACATGCATCCCCGTAACATAGGATAGCATGATAACAATAGGGTCGAAACCGACCCCCTTAAGCCGACGGTTCAAATTCCGGTGGGCGCACGCAAAAATTTCGTACCACTAACTGAGTGACCACCCTTACTGCACTAAACGACAGCCGCTCCTGCAATGAGCCCACCCAACAGCACTAATAGGGTCTGGGCTTTCTCCGACCAGCCCCAGAGATAGGCGGCGATAAACCCGCGCTCGACGTCCACTGGTTTTAAGACTGACAGGGCAATAACCGCTCCCCACAGCAAAATCGCGAGCAGAACCAAAAAATGGCCGCACCGCGTTCGGTCGCAATACGGCATCCGCGCCATCCAAACATCGCCACCGGGCTTAAGAGATGGGGAATCCCCCGCGGCATCATCGCCGTGCCCAATACCACCGCTCCGGTCGAAATCGAAACAGCGCAAACAACCAGCGCACCAGCCACTCCAACCCGTCTTTCAATGCCAACACTATCAGTCCCGCAATAACTCCAATCAGGGCACCGGCTATCACGTCGGTTGGCCAATGCACTCCGACAAACACCCGAGCCACGCTGATGGCCGCGGCAAACAAAAGGCCCCACCAACCGTCGCGAAACCGGGCGTAAAACAATCCCACAGCAAATGCAAAGCTCCCCGCAGCGTGGTCGCTAGGAAACGAGGTATCCGCTTTGTGACTGATCAGTTGATGGACCAAATGCGGCTCCACCACAAAGGGGCGCGGCCGATAAGGCAATAAGTGGGACAAGGCCACATTGATGGCCAACGCCAATATCCCGGCTACGGTGGCGTAGACCACTGCTCGCCGACTGTTATTTTGTCGCAGTGGCGGCCAAAACCACAGCAAAAGAAAAATTACCGCCCACAATTCTGGGGCATATTTCGCCAAAACAATCGCCACATCGTTAAGCACCGGACTAATGGCTGTCCAGCCGTTGACGATCAAAAACCAGTGATGATCGAAGGTTGTGATGGGAAACGTACGCAAGCGTTTAACCCTCCTCGCTTTATTGTTGCGTAACTTTTTTGCTATAAACCACCGGAGTAGCCATAGGCACTGAAGAAGGCGAGGAAGACTTGCGACGCATATACACATTCAATAAGATGCCGATTCCGGCGGAATCCGTTAGAAACGCCGATCCTCCGTAACTCATGAATGGCAGTGGCACCCCAGCCACCGGCATTACCCCAGAAACCATCCCGGCGCTTTCCACCACGTGAAAAGCAAACATCGCGACCACTCCTGCAGCCAGTAACATCCCATATCTATCCCTGGCTTGTGCGGCAATGTAGGTGCCCCGTGCCAACAACAACAGATACGCAAATAACACTGCCATCGACCCGACAAATCCCAATTCCTCCGCAATGACCGCAAAGATGAAGTCGGTGTACGCTTCAGGCAAAAAGCTTAGCTGGTTGGCGTGGGCCCCAAACAATCCTAATCCCCAGGTTCCTCCAATACCCACGGCAATCCGAGACTGAATTACATTGAATCCAGCACCCAAAGGATCTTTGTTGGGGTTCAGAAAGATCAGCAATCGATTCAACTGATATTGATGCATGGGAAGAGGAATATGGATACTATGCACGGTTAGATGCAAATATATCCACAGCACCACCAAGGCAAACCCACCGGGGAAAATCAAAAGCAGTTTCCAAATGGGCACGCCTGCCATAAACAGCATGCCTGCAACAATGGCGACAAACACCAATGCAGTGCCGAGGTCAGGCTGTTTAAGAATCAGCAGCATCGGCAATGCCACATGAAGGAGCGGTGAGATGAGATCACGCCATCGCGACAGCGTTTTTTTCTTCGCCAAGTGGGTGGCTAGCGTAACCACAACCGCAATCTTAGCAAACTCCGACGGCAGCGTGAAACGGCAATCGTTGTCAAAGTAGGTGTTATAATGGTCTCGACCGCTAAGCCCCCTCCTTGTATACTGAAAGGAATCATAAGGAAAGGGCCGAGACCGTGAATTCACGTACATCAATTTGGCGTCAACTGGATTATATGACACTGGCAATCGTATACTTGATTGCGATTTCCAGTCTTTTTATCATTGCCAGTGCGACCACAACAGACGGCTTGTATTACTTTAAGAGACAACTGATTTGGCTTGTGATGGGAACCTTTGTCATA
>JAMCTO010000091.1:420-2814 GCA_023381095.1 Bacillota bacterium | reverse complement strand
CAACGAGAGTATCACATTATTGTTACAGGGCCCACTACGGTGACAGCGCTTTTGAATAGCCTGCAAATGGGATTTCGTACCTTGGCCATTCAAAAGCGGTCAAGCGAAGTATGGAAATTACTGGGGGCCGTGAAAACCGAGTTCGGGAAATTCGGTGAAGTGTTGGAGAAAACGCAAAAGAAATTGCAAGAAGCCAGTCACAGTATCGATTCGGCCGCGGTCCGCTCTCGCGCCATCGAACGGAAATTGCGGAGTGTAGAATCCGTGTCGGCGGCAGAAAGCGAAAGATGGTTAAATGAGGCGAATGACGAGGAGAAAAAATAACGACAGGCGAGACTAAAGACCTGTGATCTTAAGATGCTTTGGGTTCCTCTCCCTTCGGGGAGAGGATTCTTACCATGAGATCACTTTCGTGCCCACAACGTCTTCGCTGAAAGTCCCCTGGCCCCTCGCTGGTAATCGAACCTGCGGTTACTGCGTTAGTTCATCAATAGCACCAATCGCTCTGCTGCTTACATCTAATCCCAAACTTCGTAGGCCGGAGCATAATTCCAAACGGCTTTCGCCTAACGGCGATAGGTTCTCTGGGAATCACGCCAAATGGCCTTGGACATGGGATTAGGTCTTCGGGAGCCTTTTCGGATCAGCCTACGGGATTGGTGGTCGTGGCATTGTCTTCTTCATTGGTACCACCGGACCGAACACGCCTGAGCGGTCAATCGCACTTCTTTCCTTCGGTGCCATCCCCAATCATCCGGTGCTGTGCGTTCCGTGCTCGCTATAGGTAGCCCCATCAGATCAGAGTGTTAAACTGCGGGAGGGCCATGCTGCCGCCGCTTTACTTCCCATAAGTCCGATTGTGCTCACCAAGGTTCAGACCAAGCGTGACCCTATTTCCTCCGAAGAATTGGGTATGGTCATGGTGAGCGTTCAGTGCCATACTCTTTCCTCTGGTGCGTTAGAATGTCGCCCGGTTAAAAGGCCATCCAAGCTGCCAGACCCAATAGGATGAGCACGATGGCCGTCACGTTGTCGGCATGATGTTCCAGCCAAGTCCATCGCACCTGGTAGCCACCCCACACAGCTCCCATCGTTAAGACGACTATGGCTGTGATGCTCACCACAGCATAGAGAGCAAGGACTTCAATAACTACTGCGGTTCCGAGGGCTGCGGATGCTAAAAAAATGGGTAAAATCGCTGGATCCGGTGACGCCGCGATACCTACTGGAATGAGCCACGCGATTTTCGTGCTATTGTGGTTCGAATGGCCATGATTATGCATCGTGTGATCGGGGTCCTCGTGCGAATGGGAATGCGGATGATTTCTGGAACGACGGCTCCAAAGAAACATGCCGAGACCGGTGGCCATTAACACTATTCCGATAAGGGGTCCTTCCCACCGTATAAATCCTGTTAAACCGAAGCCTAACCCGATCGCAAAAACCCCTAACGCTAACGAGCCCAGAACGTGGCCGATGCCGGTCCATAATGCCACACGTGCGCTGCGAGAGTGAGGCCACCGATCAGCCCGTGCCACTGCAGCAATAGGCATCCAGTGATCCGGAAGAATCGCATGGATGATGGCCACACTGGCAGATGCGAAAAGCAAGACCACTGTTGATGTTCCCAAGAATGTTCCCACCTATTCTGGTTATGGAATAAAATATTGTGAAAATGCCGCCTTAATTTCCGCAATCTTAGCATCCGCCTGCCCTGTCTCAACGGCATCTAGAATGCAACTATCCATATGATCTTCAAAAACGAGACGAGCAACGCCGTCTAATGCTGAGCGGATGGCCGCGAGTTGCACCAAAATTTCGGGGCAGTCGCGATCCGCTTCCAACATGTCTCGCACGGCCCGCAAATGCCCTTCTAGACGGGCCATGCGATTCAATATAGGTTTTCGGTATGTGGGCGTGTCATTAGTATCCCCCCCTGGGGGGATACTATCGCAAAATGCTAATAGTATCAAATGCGTCCTAAAGTCGGCTTCAAAGCACCAGGAAAATAACGTGCTCGCCGTGAGGTACAATCCATGCTAGCAGAACTGTCGTAGTTAGCGACCAAGAAAAGTGAAAACCCCTTAAGTAGCAAGGGGTTGACGACGAACGGCCAAATGATCCAGGAGTTGTTGACATCAATTGAGGTGCCATCTGCGTCCGAGGCGGGTACACCCCAAGGGCTTTTTGAATGGCGGTGGGTTCTTTTCCTCTTTATTCGGTGAATCGAACGTTAGATTTTAACCAATCAAAATGATGCCGATGACCCCCACGGCTACGGAAAACCTATATTGAATCGCATGGCCCGTCTAGAAGGGCATTTGCGGGCCGTGCGAGACATGTTGGAAGCGGATCGCGACTGCCCCGAAATTTTGGTGCAACTCGCGGCCATCC
>JAMCTO010000091.1:0-410 GCA_023381095.1 Bacillota bacterium | reverse complement strand
GCTACGGAAATGGCGGCCAATTGTGCCAAGTTGTGAATCCGGAAATAACGCAAAAGAAATCTGGCCGACAACCAGGCGGTAATTCCAGCCAAAATCCCGCCGATTAACGACGGCATTAAGAGTCCGTGAAGTCCCCCATGTAATTTGGGCAATTCCAGAATACTGGCGGCCAGAATGATGGGCGTAGCCAAGAGAAAGCTAAAATGGGCCGATTCTTCAAATGATAGACCTTGGCCCACCCCACCGGTTATCGTAGCGCCGGACCGAGAAAGTCCGGGAATGAGCGCCAGTATCTGGAATAATCCGATTTTTATGGCAGCACCTACACCGAGATGATCTAAAGAGACCCGATGTTGTCTCTGTGCCTGATACCATTTGTCCCCCATGAACATGATTAAGCCGTTGACAAC
>JAMCTO010000090.1 GCA_023381095.1 Bacillota bacterium | reverse complement strand
ATGCGCTCTCCTAGGCGAATGGCAACAGTTAGTTCATGAGCCCACCCAAATTGCCATCCGGACGCCTATTTCCCAACTCTCCTTCCCAAACTTGTCCCTGTTGCAATGTTTGCCATAGGTCCTCATCGGTTTTGGCCTGAATACCTTGGTTTTTCCTTGGCGTTTAGCTGCCGGCAGGGCTTGGTCGGCGAGTGTCATGGTGGCGTCTGACGGAGGCCTTACGGCATAGCCCATTGATACGCCTAGTTGCAAAGGGCCCACCGATAATGGGTAAGGCGCATCGGCTACTGCGTGGTGTATGCGCTCGACGATGCTGTCGGCCTTGGATTCATCAATAGAATAGTGCCGTGAAATGTCTGTTCCCACCATCCGGCGAATCCATATCCCGTGAAGGCCCCAGTTAGCGCGGTCTACATCGAGTGCCCAGAGTCGAGATCGTCGGTTACGACCCAAAAGGTGCCCAGCCAGCAAAACGGCGCCGGTGACGGTGACAATCAGGTCTGATTCTCCGTTTCTGTTGAACAGCATGGTGGAAATCAATAGGATTGCGGTGCCAGTGTATACCAAGACGGGACGATACTTGGCATACCACGGTAAAATTCCCATGGCCAGAAGCATCATGAACCCATCGAGATCAGTGTGAAGCGACCATCCGTGAACCGATACAGCAGTTAGAACCATGGCTAAAAGCACGGTAAGGCTTCCAAGGAAGGACCGCCTGCGTTGAGAAAATAAATACCACATGGCCAGCAGTACCAGAACATAGATTCCGTAGGGAACAGAAAAATTTCCCCACCGAGTCAGCACTAGCAGAGCCAGGGGGGGACCCTATGGCAGTAATCCACCGCGACAGTTGGTGGTGCCATCCGGCGACCACTAGATCCGCCCACTCCCAAATGCCTACTAACAATCCTGCCAACAAAACTCCATGGAGGATGTCTAGAAACCCGGTTTCAGCAATATTACTCAAAACCTTACCACCCCAAAAAACGTTTTAATTGGTTGATTAATTTTTCCGAAACGGCGAACGCTCTTGGCTTATCGACTCTTCGGCCTTTTATTTGTCGAATTAGAAGCTGTTTTAGGCCTTTTACACGTCGTAATATCATGTCGAGTCAAAGAGTTCCTTAACTACGCTCCAGATTATCGCGCTACTTAATTAGCTAAGCCTCCTAAAACCATTTACCAGCGAAATGTTATGTTCAGAGACATGCTTTCCATCCCTATTTCATACGGTACTGTGTTATAGTATTCGAAAATTCCTTATCGCATCGTTCCGCGAGAATTGGAGGTACCGAAATGGCCCGTGTCTATCTGTACGACACGACGTTGCGCGATGGTACGCAGCGTCGTGGCCTTAGTCTGTCACTGGAGGACAAAGTCCAGATTGCAGAACTTCTGGACGATTATGGCATAGATTTCATCGAAGGCGGATGGCCAGCCTCCAATCCTAAAGACACTGCTTTTTTTGAAAGAACGCGGGGAAAGCTGTCCACTTCCCAGGTAGCGGCATTTGGCAGTACCCGGCGTAAAGGACTCGCAGTAGAACACGATGCGAGTTTACGATCCATTTTGGAGTTGGAAGTGCCGGTGGCCACGCTGTTTGGCAAAGCCTCGGTATTTCAAGTGGAAAAGATTCTTGAAACCGATCGAGAGGAAAATTTACGCATGGTGGAGGACTCCGTAAAATTCCTCGTCGACCATGGTGTAATGGTGATATTTGATGCCGAACATTTTTTTGATGGCCTGAAAGCGGAGCCGGATTATGCATTGGCGGTTTTGTCGGCTGCTGAGGCCGGCGGGGCTTCATGGTTGGTGTTGTGTGACACCAACGGCGGCAGTTTGCCTAGCTGGATTCGCCATGGTGTAGAATCCTCGCGTAGGGTCAGCGGTTTGCCGGTGGGAATCCATGCGCATAACGACGCGGGCTTGGCGGTTGCCAATTCTTTGGAGGCGGTGGACGCTGGCGCCACCATGGTTCAAGGAACGATTAACGGCTACGGCGAACGATGCGGCAACGCCAACTTGTGTACCATTTGGCCCAATTTGGTGTGGAAAATGGGGATTGAGGCGGGAAGGCCCGATCGCTTGTCAGATTTGACCCGGCTTTCGCGCACTGTGGCGGAGATAGCCAACTTAGCTCCTGACGATGGAGCCCCTTATGTCGGGGAAAATGCGTTTTCTCATAAGGCGGGGGTCCATGCGGGCGCAGTGCGTAAACATCCTGAGGCCTATGAACACGTTAATCCTGCATCAGTGGGACAAACTCGGCGGATTTTGGTGTCCGAACTCTCCGGCCGGTCCAATCTGCTATACCATTTTGATGACCTGTTGAACGCGGAGCAAATTCAAGCTTTAGTGGAGCACGTAAAGCAGTTGGAGGCGGAAGGGTACCAGTTTGAGGATGCGGAGTCCTCCATGCGGCTTATGGTAGAAAAGTCACTAGATCACGTACCGTCGTACTACGGTGTTGACCGCTTTCATGTCTCCGTAACCCATGATTCCTTGTCGATTTGTGAAGCTACGGTGCGGATATCTATTGGTGATTCCAGGTTTGTCGAAGTGGGAGAAGGCGCGGGCCCGGTTCACGCGCTAGACGAGGCGATGCGCAAGGCCCTGACTCAAGTGTATCCGATATTGCACGAATTGCGTTTGACGGATTATAAAGTGCGGGTGCTTGATGGACGCGACGCCACATCGGCGGCGGTAAGGGTTTGGATTCGGTCTGAGTACGGAAACCGTGTCATCCAAACGGTAGGCGTGTCTCGCAATATTTTGGTGGCATCGTGGCAAGCGCTCTTGGATGCGATAGATTACCTGCTGTGGAGCGAGAATGTCTCTAGCCGGCATATCTTAGAGGCCGCTCCTACGAGATAGGCAGGTGATGGTCAGTTAGTCAGCGCTCCACTGCCACAATTGTGTGTTGCTGGACGAAACACTGCAGGCTCCAGCTGCTAACGCTTGGCGCACATGTTCTGCATCGGTGACTAATCCCCCGGCAATCAGCGGGCAAGATAATTGACGTGCTATTTGTCGTATGGCTTGAGGAAGGAGGCCTGGCATAAGCTCCACGGCATCGGGCTTTGCGGTGCGTGCCTGGTTAATGCCGGTCTCGACGGATTGGCTATCCACGACGAAAAGGCGTTGTATGGCGATTAAGTTATTTTTTTTCGCCGTTTGAATGGTATGGGCATGGGTGCTAATAATTCCCGCAGGTCCAACATAATCGGCTAAAAATCTTAGTCCATCTGCGTCGGTGGTGAGCCCTTTTAACATATCGACATGTAAAAATACCTGCCAACCCCGTCGTTCCAGCAAAGCCACCGGTTCGGCTACGGTGTTGATACTGCCTCCCAGGATAAACACCACGTTGGGACCGGTTTTTATATGGACATCTTGCCAGAGATCCAGAGATCGAAGCGCCGGGATCACAGGTGGCAGCGTGAGATTATTCTCGGTCATGGATTACCCCTTTTTCATCGAGATTTTGCCGGGGGTTTGCTCATTGATGGCGCAAAATGACCCGGACGCTTTCGGCGCCCGGGTACTCCATGTCTCAACCCGGATACCACTAAACAGTGCTATTATGATACCAAAACTTAGGCGTTTCAGCGAGATGGTTCCTAATGGAGCTTTTTATTTTGGCATGATGTGTTCAGTGGAACACTGAGTCTCCCTCAAATTTGTCTAGATTCTGGGGACGACTATATTCCTCTGGGGCCCAATACGAAGTCTCATGAAGTGAAGAGGTTCCAGGTTCCGCTTCGTTCCCATGGTGCACCTAAATGGTACTCAACATCCTCATGAAAATCACAGACCAGTCGCTCCCAAAATCCCAAGGGCCCGTCTCCGAGGACCGTGTCATATTGTAATTGGTTTTGATCTATCGATAATACGCGATAACTGCTTGACCCAGGTCCCAATGCCCCTGCCGACATTTGCAGGCACTCTGAAGAAAGAGCCCTGACGGTATTGGCATGGACATGTCCGCACCCATAAACTCTGATTCTTGAAGAACCGATGATCACCTGGCGTAACAGGTCAACACTGTCAGGGATAAATTCACCAAACCCAAAGTCGGCTAAAATGCCGCGATCTCTCACGTTAACCAGTGGATAGTGGCCAAAGAGCAAAAGCGGCTTGGTGCCCGTCTCAACCAGTCTCTGAAGAATGGGGATGGCCCCATCGGGATCCCCGTTGCGTATATTAATCGTCATGACCTCCACCGCTCCGAGGTCTACCGTCTCCACCATGTGGGTGCCAAACACTTTGGCAAATCCCGTGCGATGAAAGGGAACTTCTTCATAAAACTCCATTTCGGGGTAATCCTTTCCACGACGTTGGTTTGCTCCGAGGTCGTGATTACCCCCAACCACCAGGTACGGCAGGTCCAGCTCGTCTAACCAATCCTTGGCCAACACTAAATCCTCTACTTTGGCGCTCCCGTGTGTAGTTAAGTCGCCCGTGACGACGACCAAGTCAGGCCGCGCAGCGATGAGGCGTGCCCTGACAAAAGCTAGGGATTTCTCGACTTCCGTATATCGTCGGGCTGGGAGATCTTCAATATGGAGATCTGAAATGTGTAAAATTTTTACGTTTTGACTCATGGGCTTTCCCTCCGTATCTAATCTTGCAAAGACAACAGGTGAGGTGACCATGGATAACGGCTCCAAACCGTTCTTTTTAGTGCCAGTGCCACAACTTTGGTCTAGATATCAAGGGCTATAGTGCTCAGGCTCCGTAAGGCGTGGTTCCGATTGATTCTGAGCACAACTCGAGTCAATTCTTCATGGGGCGGGTCGTTATAGGCGTTCCGATTCCTGCTGCAGAGACCTTATTACGACAGGGATAGGCGTTATTGCCTCCAGACTGCGTCCTTTGGTTTCCGGGGCCATCAACAGCGAGACGAGGAAACCCAGGAGACCGGCTCCAGAAAAAAGCCACAACGCGTGCTGAAGTCCCCATGATTTGACCAGTGACGGAAAGACTACAATGCTCAGGATGGCTCCCACGCGACTGACGGCTGTACCTAGACCGGAGGCACCCGCACGCAGACCTGTGGGAAATAGTTCCGTGGCATAGACAAAATCCAGAATCCCGGAAAAATTACCAAAAAGAATAGCGGCAGAAAAGAGAATGAGCAACAAGCTGAACGCCGGGTCATGTGTCAACGATAAGATGACCAAAGCCGTTGTTAATCCGCCAAATCCCAATAAAATCAACGGTCGACGGCCCCAGCGATCTACAAGGATTACTCCTAAAAGTGCTCCTGCCACGCCGACCAAACTGATGATAGCCGCCCCGAAATCCGCCCCCGATTGGGATCCCTGAATGAATGGTTTGAGAATCGTGGGCGTGTAAATCGAAATACCGTAATAGGCCACATCATACGCAAACCAAAAACCGCAGACAAAAACTGTGCTTTTCCATAAGGTCTTAGCAAATAATTGGAGCCATGGGGATGATTGTGATGGGTGTTCTGGTAATGCGATAGAACGTCCCGACAGATGGGTGAGCACAGCGGAAGCGTCAGTGTTGCGACCCTGATTAACGAGCCACCGTGGTGATTCAGGAATGGATGAGCGAAATAATATCACCACTACGGCAATTGCGGCTCCAATGACGAGCATCCACCGCCACCCCTGCGCACCCAAAGGAAGTAACGCGCTGCCCACTAGATAGGCTGCTACGGATCCCACAAACCAAATTACGGAGAGTAGCGTAAGAAAACGACCTCGCGTTTTCGGGGGACTAAACTCGGAGAGAAGGGTCGATGAAATCGGATAATCTGCTCCTATCCCAATTCCAAGAAGAAAACGGAAAATCAATAGCTCCCAGACGTTTTGAGACAATGCCGTCAGTACGGCGAACACCACGAAGAAAATGAGATCGAACAGATACATGGCTCTGCGTCCCAATCGGTCAGTCAGATGACCTAGCACGAGGGATCCCGCGAGCATGCCAATGACCGCCGAAGCTGCTACTAATCCCGTCATCGCCGCCCCAATATGCCACTGCTTCACTAACAACGGTAATGCCACAGCAATCACTGTCAGATCAAACCCATCTAAAAACATTCCCGCAGCGGACAAAATGGTGAGTCGCCGGAGGAATCCCCGTAAATTTGCGGAGTCGAGCATCGTGTCTATAGTCGCCATCGATTTTGCCTCCTCGGTTAGTGGGTCGAAGTTGTCGGATCCGCGTAAGGTGTTTGAACCTCGCATGTTGAAGGTATCGCGGACCTGAGATCATCGTGTGAATATTGAGTTACGCTGCGATTAACGTTGTACACGGGTTGCTTATTGTTGTTGCGAAACTTTCATGGTTATTTTTGCTCCAGCGGCACCTAACGCCCGTTTGCCCGGACTTCCCGGCTTTCACGTAAAATTTCAATCGGTTCTTGATAGTAGCGAGCGTCCCGATTTTATCGCCCCTAGCTTTGGTTATGAGGATGTAAGGCGATGCCCTCCAGGCGAATCTTAGGTATTTACACGTCAATCAAGTTGCTTAGAAAGTAGGGGAATCACGGGTGTGCTCGACACAGAGTCACCAAATCACGGGATTCGACAAAAAGGAGTACGAAGCATTGCGTGAAATAAGCTGATACCCCAAAGACCTGTACAACGTCGGTTTGTACTCTATCCGGCCGGTATTTCATTGCGGAAGGGCGTTTGCGCCGCTACAAATCGAACTATTCGGCGGTAAATGGGAACGTCCTGTGAGCACCACGGTCACCGTAGACGGACGGTGGTTTTATCTTCTGACCGCGGCGGATTGGGCACAGTATGGCATGGATGTCCGTAAAGAATGGGTATTGAAATGGCTGAGCGACCGACGTCAGGGCGACATCCGATCCATGATTCTGGGGGTCGAAGCACGATACGAGCACGTGCCGTATCCCCTTATCACCGAATATGCCGGAACGTTTTCTGCTCAGAGTGGCCCCAATTGTTTTGCGGCCACGATCGCGATGGTGGTTGGATGAGCCGACATTCACCATTATCCCCAAAGTCGTCACCTGATGACTCAATGGCTCCATCCTGCGCCGTTCTTCCGCTTGCTTGCAGGGCAAGGGTATGCAAAAGCGACGGACTTTCGGAATATCAGCGAGGTCGTAGCGGTGCGGCCATCGGACGTTTTGGTATGGTACACCAAGGACGCGGTGGCGGTGCCTGCGGCCTTCGCCGTCACGGACGCATTGATCTTTCAGAAAAACGCGCAGGGCTGGGACCATCCGTGGCAAGTGTTGCCGATGCGCGACGTGGGGTATAACGAGTGCTTGCTGTCAGGCGGTCATATCGCTCTCTACCGACGAGGGTGAAGTACTAAAAGGTCACCCAGCGACTCACATTCGGGGATCCCCCATCCTTGGGCGCAGGCACTGTAGACTTACGAGTTAAAACTGCAATCACGGAGGCGTGCAGAAGAAACTACCCCCTGGTCCACTGAGAACGGCTTCGAGCGATCGGCTTTTCAACCATCAGAGGGTCGCGGCCCCGACGAGGGCAGTTTAGACTAAAAACAGGGGAATCCAACCGCAGATTGCACAGAGCCTTCAACAACTTGCCGGACGAGAACGAGTGGAGTGGGTGCGCACGGACTTGTGGAGACCGTTCAAGCGATCATTCAGCCAATACCTCACGAATGCCCGGCTTGTCATTGGTTTGGACTAACAAATGGGAAATTCCAACCTCATATTGCACATCGCCAAAAAGTCTTCTCCGCATCGGAAGAACGGGTCTTCGATCCCGATTTGGCCTAAACGTTATTCTGGGCGAAACTGTTGGGCGCGGTGTTTGGCCATGGCATCCGAATCCAAGCACTTTTCTCCCTAGGGATTTCCCGTATAGACCGACACCAGCGATCGTGTGGCGCATTTCCCACTGATTTGGTTTGACCTTCGGAATCATCATGCAGGGCGTAGACGAACTGATTGGTGCCTCGGATCGCGAACGTGGGCGAGACGTAAACGAACGCCTCAATGCGCGTCAATGATCGGTTATGTTGGTGCGTATGGGGTGGGTTCCGCGTGTTGCCTGGCGATTAATTTCCGCAATCAATAGGGTGATTATCATCAAGCGGCACCTCTCCTTGTTTTTCTTGTTCAATGAGCCAGCGTTTTCGTGCCAGACCTCCGCCATAGCCCCCGAAATCTCCATTGGCTTGGATGACACGGTGACAAGGAATGACAATAGCGAGTTGATTTGCACCATTGGCGCGCGCTACGGCACGAAATGCCGAGGGTTGTCCTAGAGCCTTGGCAATGTCCGCGTAAGACCGTGTTTGCCCCGTCGGAATTTTTAACAGTTCATGCCACACACGCCGTTCAAACGGTGTTCCGAGAAGATGGACAGGGGTTTGAAATACTTTTAACGTTCCGGCAAAATATGCTCCCACTTCATGCTCAATGGATGAGATTGGGGGACTGACGCCCGGGACGATGGCCGCCTGGGTTTTCTGCCTGAGACGCTCGATTTCCCGTTCCAACCCGCGGCGGTCCACAAATTCCAACAGGTAAAGCGCGTCCTCATCGGCAATTGCCAGCATTGGGCCGAGATAGGTGTCTAGCCATGCTGCTATGAGAGTTCTTATGGCCCCCGACCGAATTGGTGGAACTCCCATAATGCGAGAAAATGCATCTCGAAAGCCGCTGCTAGAGTCATATCCCGTTGCCAACTGGACGTCGATTACTTGGTGGCCTGCTCGTATTTGCTTCATCGCGATACCCATACGCCGCGCTCGGGCATATTCGACAAACGTCATGCCAAATCGTTTTTGAAACTGGCGCCGAGCGGTCGAGGCATGGATGGATAGTTCCCGAAAGTCCTCGTCCTTCCATCGCTTCTCCGGGTTAGCTTCCACCGCCTCAACCAACTGTTGTATGGTGTCAGAGACTTGACGGGGTTGAGACAATGGTCGGCATCTTTTGCACGGGCGATAGGATGCCAGTAGAGCTTGCTGTGCTGTCTTGAAGAATTCACAGTGCTCGAATTTCGGTTTTCTAGCAGCACAGGTTGGTCGACAAAACACACCTGTGGTTTTGACGCCAACATAAAAAACTCCTTCATATGCGGTTGTTTTGTTTAACAGCGCCTGGTAATATTCCTTTTGGATTTCCAGGGTGATCATCAGTTGCAACCTCCCCAGCATGGGGTCTGTAATGCCTACGCTAAAATAATAAGGATTTGCATCACCACCCGTCGCCGAAAATCGCGCATTAATTTTTTGGGACCGTCGAGCGACTGGGACGTTAGCATCATTCCAAGCACCGAGTAGGCGCATGCAAAATCTTCGCGTTAGTATTTACAGCCCATCGATGACTGCGTGCTGCAATCTAAAGGCTGCAATGCAAACCATTTGTCACTTTAATAGTTTCCTGGGTGGTGCGCAATCTGGTCGACATCCACCTGTAATTGGCAAAAACCGTACCACTAAATATGAGATGAATCGGCATGGCCATAACTGCCTCGGGACTTTGGTCTGCTTTTATTTGCGGGGGCCCGTCTTTAAGGTCATCACATCGACTTCTGAGAGCCGTTTTCTCCAGAGGTCGGGCAGGGGCTCACTGGATTGGGTGTCGTAATTAAATCGCACTAAAACCGATTGCGCTGTCAACACAGGTTCGTCAGTAGTATCTCGATAAATGGTGTGGACTACGTCAAAGCTTGAGGTCCCCAGCCGGGATACCAAGGTTTCGATTCGCAATATTTCCCGGAAGAATACCTGACGAAGAAAGTCAAGCTTTATGGAAGCCAGAATAAGGGGGGTGTCTTCCATTTCTAGGGTGTCCCGCAAGAAATTTATGCGAGCCTCTTCCAGATATGATAGATACACAGCATTGTTAACATGACCTGCCATATCGGTTTCACCGAAGCGGACACGGACTTTAGTGATGTGCGGCAACAGCGTACGCTCCTCTGAAAA
>JAMCTO010000089.1:387-4232 GCA_023381095.1 Bacillota bacterium | reverse complement strand
CGTGAGTTTCCGTGGTGAGATTCAACACAGCCATTTTTCCGATGGTTGGCCCCCCGCTGATTCCGACCGCTCCATAGCGACCTGTGACGTTAGGATCCATTCCATCTCCCGAAATATCTTTGCCGATCTGTCCCACAACGAGCACATCAATATTGTCAAAAGGTAATTGCGCCATCCATTGTCGGGCCAGATTCATCAAACGAGGTTCCTCGGTTAAAATCTGTTCAGACGGCAATGCCCGTACCAGGGCCGTTTCCTCATATCCATTCTCAAGAATGCCCACGCCAAAAATAATCGGTAATCGCTCGACCAGAATTCGTCCCACCTCGGGTATGAGACGGTCAAATACGGAAAAGCCGTGACTATGGATCGCGGCAGCCCCGCGCTGTTTTCCAAAACCAATGACCAGCATTTTGGTGAGACCGCTCTCAATCGGTCCATGAAAAGCGGTATGCAACTTAATCCGATTGACAGGGATGATCCCATCGGTGTCTAAAGCGGCGCGACTAAAATAAATGGGTGTGCCGTTGGGCAGATGATCGATCATCGCCACATCCATGCGAGCATCAATTGGCGCTCTCATCGCATCTTCCGTGATGCCGAAACTGGCAAGAACTTCTTTCTGACCATCAGGGGTAGCCCCGCCATGCGAGGCCATGGCCGGGATAATGACGGCATCGGATCCTCTGTGTCGAATTTCTTCAAGGATGGTTCGGGTAATGAGGGCAATGTTGGCAATTCCGCGACTGCCTACCCCTAGGGCATAGGTTTTTCCTGGCGTAATCAAGTGTTCAACTTGTGCTATTTCGCGCCGAACAGCCAAAGCCACATCGGCCTCGCGTGGGCCTGGCAAGGTTTGGCGCACTCGGCGGAACTGCGGCCACTCAATCGTGGGAAATTTGTTCAGGTTAAGCATGATAATCTCCTTCCATTCCATCATCATTACGATCATCCGGGGAATTTCAGGGTCTAAGAAATGCGCCGGCGTCTATCTCTATTACGTAACGTTCGCTGTGATACCGATGTTTTCCTGCTACATGAGGGAAAACACAAAGGAAATATTGCGTGACTAATGATTCGATGAGAAAAATGCGATAGAATAGGAATGCATCCGATAACTGTGTCAAAGAGAGCACCTACCGGACACGTGTGACAAGAAACCAACCGCTGGTCAATTTCCGACGTGATGGAGAAGGGTCTGGTTGCAAGAAGCTGATGGCCCCTGGTTGATGCTAACAAGGAACGCAACTGACAACACGCGAGGAAGGGAGCTTCGCAATGGAACCAGCAATACAATCATTTCATGGATTTTGGCGTTCTGACGGCCGGGTTGGCACGAGGAATCATGTATTGATCTTGCCGCTGGCCCCGGCGGTCAATCGCGCAGCTTCATTAGCACGCGACGCCGTTAGTGGATCGGTTGGGGTGGAAATGCACCAAGACATCGGCCCCGACGTGGAAGGTTATGAATTCGCTATGCGCGTCTTGGCAGGGTGGGCCGATCACCCCAATGTTTATGCAACAATCTTCGTCGCGGTATCCGAGACCGACCCCGTTGTCGACAGTCTATTACACCGACTAAGTTCCAAGACCCGCTACCATTTAATCACATTACAAAAGGCTGGCGGAACACGGCGTGCCGCGGACCAGATCACGCAGGCGGCAAAGCAGTACTTAGCAGAAGCCCAGGATCTCAAACGTCAACCTGCTCCCTTAGAAAAGTTAATCTTGGCCACCGAATGCGGAGGCTCCGACGCTTGTTCGGGTCTGTCGGCTAACCCGAGTTTAGGCCATGCCAGTGATCTTGTGATTAGGGCGGGAGGCACCTCAATCCTTGCGGAAACTACTGGGCTTATCGGCGCGGAAAAAATTTTGGCCGATCGGGCCATAAAACCTTCTGTCGGCGAGCAGTTGTTCCAAACGGTGTATCACGCGGAACACGCTTCCATGCGTATGGGGGTTGATATGCGCGGTGCACAACCGGCACCGGGGAATATTGAAGGTGGCATTACGACCATCGAAGAAAAATCGTTGGGGTGCGTACACAAAGGCGGCAATAGCCCATTGGTCGATGTGATCGATTATGCAGAGCGTCCTCGGTCGCATGGGTTGGTCGTGATGGATACCCCCGGCCACGACGTGATGCAATTGGTCGGAATGGCCGCTGCCGGAGCCCAAGTGATCGTATTCACCACCGGCCGGGGGACACCGACCGGATCGGCTATTGTTCCGGTTATTAAAATGTCCACGCGAACAGCCTTGAAACAGGATTTATCTGAGCTCATTGATATCGATGCGGGTCCCGTGGTTGATGGGTATTTGACGGTGGCGGAAATCGGCTGGCAGTTATTCCGTAAAATTATTGCCGTGGCCAATGGTGAACGGGTGAGCGCCGAGCGTCTCGGACACCGTGAGTTTGGTATTTTTCAAGGGTGGGGAGGGCAAGAGGCTTGAGTCAGCCAATTCAGTTGCTAAGATGGCGCGAACAGGGTCACGTACACTTGGGCCTGAGTCACGACTATCATACCGGTGTCTTACCGATTTCACAACTGGTTGAGGAAGTTCACGATATTCCTGAATTAACCGCCTATTGCCGGGCGCAGAACACCGACATTAGTGCCTGGGCACAGGCTGTGTTAGACAAATCTTCGCAGCGTGTGCTCATAAGCGACGAACAAGTAATATTGCCCATCGACCTCTCGGAATTGTGGGCGAGTGAGGCGACTTACGAGATTAGCCGGGATGCGCGCAGGGACGAGACGACAATTTCAGATAATCTGTATGAACGCGTCTATCTGGCATCACGCCCTGAATTGTTTTTCAAAGCACCCCAGCGCCGTATTGTGGGGCCCCGCGACTTTGTGGGTATTCGCCGAGATGCGACCTGGCACGTGCCCGAACCCGAACTGACCGTGATCTTGGATGACCAAGGCCAACTGTTTGGCCTCACGGTGGGCAATGATATGACGGCTCGTGATCTGGAAGCCCACAATCCGCTTTACCTTCCGCAAGCCAAGATATTCCATAACAGTGCGGCCATTGGCCCGACGGTCGTGTTGGCTGATACCATCGATCCTTACCACTTGACGATTCACCTCATGATTGCGCGTCGCGGCGATGTTGTCGTTAATCAAACAACAACCACGACCCGATTGCGAAGATCCATAGAGGATCTTATTACTTTCTTAAAGAACGAATGGCCCGTGGCACCGTGGACAGGATTAATGACGGGCACAGGAATCGTTCCGCCTGATTATTTTGCTGTAGAGGAGGGTGATGAAATCTCCATTGAGATCCCGGGCATCGGAGCATTAATTAATTTTGTGCGACGGATCGATTCTGATTGGGCTCAAGTTCCTGGGGGACGTACCCGGGTTTTGCAAATCAACCCGCAAGATACCGTGGCCGTTGCCTTGGGAGCCTTAGAACCAGGGCAAGAAGTGATGGTCGGAACAACGGCGGTAATGGTGCAAGATCCCATCCCCTTTGGGCACAAACTGGCCATTACGCCTATGCGTCCAGGGGATTGGGTAATCAAATATGGAGAGCGCATTGGCATGGCTACGACAAATATTGAAATGGGTCAGCATGTTCATGTCCATAACGTCGACAGTTATCGAGGCCGTGGAGACTTATTGAAGAAGGAGGGCCGTGAGAATGAGCAGGCCTCGTCGTGAATTCCTGGGCTACCGCCGTGAAAATGGAACTGCAGGTGTGCGTGATCTACTGCTAGTCTTACCCGCGGTCGTCTGTGCAAATCGGGCCGCATGGGCCGCTGCCCAAGCCATCCCTGGGTCCGTGGCGCTTGAGCACCCCTTAGGATGTGCCCAAATTGGGGCGGATAA
>JAMCTO010000089.1:0-377 GCA_023381095.1 Bacillota bacterium | reverse complement strand
GTGATCGGTCTGGGATGCGAAGGAATTGCCGCGCATTCCATTTTCCAAGAGATTATCGACCGCGGGCATTCAGCGGATGTTCTCACCATTCAAGAAACTGGCGGCACCACGCTCACGGCGGCCAAAGCTGCCGAACAGCTTCGTGTCCAGTCACGGCCAAACTCCGGACTCCGGGAACCCATGACCATTGACCAGTTGATTGTAGGAATCGGAAAGTTTGAAGCATTGGGAAACAGAGGGCGCGCTATTCTCGACGAAATCCTTGACCGGGGAGGGAGAGTGCTCAAAGCGGTTACCAGCACGCAAGAAGAAACCCTGCGCTACGCGCAACCGTTTCCCCTGTCTATGCACCGCGGCACCATGCAGGCATTGACGGG
>JAMCTO010000088.1 GCA_023381095.1 Bacillota bacterium | reverse complement strand
CGGTGTGCCTCTTTTTTCAAAGAGACTCGCTATCCGTCAAAGCACGGCCGAACTCTGCCTCGAAGGCGACATCATTATCATCTACCGAACCCAGTGTTCCGGTTTCCTCAAATTAGAATGGCTCACCTCCCTTGCTCCCGAATTTATTCCCCTTCAAGACGAAGGGCAAGTGGAAGCAGAAGACAAAATCGTTACGATTCGATGGCAAGAGACCGATCAACCCGGTTCCATCCATATTCAGTGCCACTGGCCCAGAAATTAGGCATTTCTTGTCCGCACCGGAAATTTATGAACGTCAACTTATCCAGTTCAGGATAAATATCCAAGGAGGTATCCATTCATGAAACGAACACAAACCCTTCTCAGTCTTTCTGCCCTCTCTTTGGCTTCGGTTCTGACTTTGGCCGGATGCGGCCAAACTCCGGCCGCAAAGGCCTCCTTACAGTCCAACCAGCCTTTGACAGTCATTCCCGGATTAAACGGGGCCTTTGCCAATAATTTTAATCCCTATTCCTCCAGTGCCTTAAGCGGCACCTTAGGCCTGGTTTATCAACCGTTGTTCTACTTCAATTTAGTGGGGCAGCAAACTTACGGACTTATCGGCAAATCCTACCAATGGAGCAACGGTAACCGGACTCTCACCGTCACCCTAAGACCGAATGTCAAATGGTCCAACGGCAAACCCCTGAGTGTTCAAGATGTCGTGTACAGTTACGACCTTTTGCGCAAATACCCGAGTCTTGACACAAGCGGCATTTGGACGCATCTGAGCTCGGTTGCGGCAAAAGGCACAAATCAAGTCGTCTTTACTTTCCGCTCTCCCGACGTGCCTTTCGGCAATTTCGTCTTAGGCGATGTCTATATTGTCCCCCAGAGCATCTGGAGCAAGATAGGCAATCCCACCAAAGTGACCAACACCCATCCCATTGGCACAGGGCCTTATCTGGTTCACACCTTTTCCACCCAAGCCTACACTTATACCGCCAATCCCCGCTATTGGGGCGGAGAACCTAAGGTACATGAATTGAAGTACCTGGATTACAGCGGCAACCAAAGTGCCACTCTGGCACTGGCTTCGGGAAAGGTGGACTGGACAGATTTATTCTTTCCCAATATCCAGAAGGTTTTTGTCAGCAAAGCTCCGCAATATAATCACTACTGGTTTTCGGTAGGGGGCACCAATATGCTCTATCCCAATCTCAAAAACCCCTTGCTCGCAAAACTTCCGGTGCGTCAAGCCATCAGTGACGCCATTAACCGCACCCAACTCGATAAAGTGGGAGAATATGGATATGAGGCGCCCGCCACACCCACGGCCTTACTCTTGCCTCAGGAGAAATCATGGATTGATCCCCATTTGCCGTCTTCGGCTCTCAACTTTTCCTACAGTCCCAAGACAGCTATTTCCATCTTGCAGAAAGCCGGATTCAAACGCAATTCCCAAGGCATCTTCACATCGCCTGGCGGCACTCCTTTGTCCTTCACCCTTCAGGTTCCCACCGGATGGACCGACTGGGATGCGGACTGTTCTTTAATTGCCAACGACCTGAAGAAGATCGGGATCCAAGTCACGGTCCAACAACTCAGTTTTGGAGCCTATTACTCCAATATCACCACCTCTCACTACCAATTGGCCATGTCATGGAGTGGTGCCGGATCCACCCCGTACTACCTCTATCAGGCCTTATTAATGCCCAAGAATCCCGGCAACTTCGAAGGGTGGTCGAACCCCGCCACCACGGCGGCTTTAACCCTCTACAGGCGATCGTCGAATCCTGCAACCCAACATCGGGCGATTAACACCTTGGAAAAAACGGTAGCCCAAAATCTGCCGGCCATTCCTTTGATTTACGGTGCCACTTGGTATGAATACAACAGCAAAAACTTTACCGGCTGGCCCTCGGCTCAAAATCCCTATGCGCAACCGGCTCCCTACAACTATCCCGCGGAAGGTATTGTCCTATCCCATTTGAAGCCCCGGGGTTAGGTTTGGGCTAGAAGGGCACACATTCACCATGTCCGTACAAGTGTTCTTGACGGGTTTGAAAGGTTTCTATGAGGAGGCATAACCGATGCAATTTGTTCGCCAGCGTCTCGTCTTCCTTTTCGTGTCTTTGTGGGCGGCCGCTACCATAAACTTCGTTTTGCCGAGACTTATGCCTGGCAACCCCGCCATTCTCATGATTGGCCGTTTCAAAGGCCAATTGAGCGCCAGGGCCCTCAATGCCTTGGAACTGCAGTTCGGCGTTACACACAAACCGCTTTGGGATCAGTATCTGATCTACCTCAATAACCTTATTCATGGACAATTAGGCCTCTCCCTCACCTATTACCCTGTCCCCGTTTCTCAAATCATTGCCCAAAGTTTGCCTTGGACTTTGGGCCTGGTGGGGGTGGCCACCTTGATTAGTGTCTGTATCGGTCTTCTCGTCGGCATCTACACGGCTTGGCACCGCGGTGGCAAATGGGATTCCATTCTTCCTACGATGGCCACCTTTACCGCAGCTTTGCCCTATTTTTGGCTGGGACTCTTAATGCTCTTTGTGTTCGGGTACTTGTGGCACTGGTTCCCCTTGGCTCATGCCTATTCCACCTCGCTTACCCCGTCTTTCACCTGGCCCTTTATTACTAACATGGTTTACCACGCCCTATTGCCTGCCCTCACAATTGTCATCAGTTCCATGGGCGGATGGCTCTTAGGCATGCGCAACAACATGATTCAAACCTTAGGCGAGGACTACATCTTGTTTGGCCGTGCCCGGGGCCTCTCCCAGCGCCGGCTCATGGTTCATTATGCCGCCCGCAACGCAATCTTGCCGAGCATGACCGGCTTCGCCATGGCCATCGGATTCGTGGTGGGAGGAGCCTTGTTGACGGAAGTAGTCTTCTCTTATCCCGGCGTGGGCTATCAACTCTTGGCAGCGGTGCAAAATGAAGATTATCCTCTGATGCAAGGTCTCTTTCTCATCATTGCCTTTTCGGTCTTAATCACCAATTTTCTGGTGGAGATGCTCTACGGCAAATTGGATCCCAGAACCCGGGGAGGTGTTGGCAAATGAGTACCTCTCATCTCCCTATTTCATCCAAGCTCGTGGCTAATCGGCCAAAACGGCCGTTGTGGAATACAATAGGCAGCATATTGGAACGGGATAAACGCCCTCTTCTGGGCGTGGCGATCTTGGCGCTCTTTGTGTTCCTGGCTCTTTTCGCTCCCCTTCTCACACCCTATTCACCCTCTCAAACCACATTTACACCTTTGGCCGCTCCGAGTCTTAAGCATTGGCTGGGTACCACGGCCAGCGGACAGGATGTGATGACCCAATTCCTATATGGAGGCCGCGTCTCCTTAGGGGTGGGAAGGGGAGCGAAAAGAGCCAG
>JAMCTO010000087.1 GCA_023381095.1 Bacillota bacterium | reverse complement strand
CGGAAAGCCGTGGATTTCACACCGACATCATTGATCAGTTGGCAGGTGAAGAAGCAGGTCTAAAGAGTGTGACTATAGAAGTGCGCGGCGAGAATGTGTTTGGTTTTTTGCGCCCGGAACGGGGGGTGCACCGTCTGGTTCGCATCTCGCCGTTTGACGCCTCTGGTCGTCGCCACACCTCGTTTGCTTCAGTTGAAGTGATTCCCGATTTGGAAACAGACGATACCATTGAGATTCGGACAGATGACTTAAAGATTGATACCTATCGGGCGTCGGGCGCCGGGGGACAGCATATCAACAAAACTGAATCGGCGATCCGAATCACGCATTTGCCGACAGGCATCGTGGTAACGTGCCAATCGGAGCGCTCTCAGCATTCCAATCGGGAAACAGCTATGAAGATGCTGCGAGGGAAGCTCGCCGAATTGAAAGAGCGAGAGTGGGAGCAACATATGGCAGAGGTTCGTGGGGTTCAGTCCGATATTGGGTGGGGTTCGCAAATTCGCTCGTATGTATTTCAGCCCTATACCATTGTCCGCGACCACCGGACCCGCCATGAAACCGGCAATGTGCAGGCAGTGATGAATGGGGACATCGACGGATTTATTGAAGCCTATCTGCAGGCGGAAGCCAAAGGATCTTTGATGCCTGAGGATATCGATTAATGAGCCGGATGGTTCAAGTGATGATCGTGCTGTTGCTGGCTGTAGTCGGACTGCAGTGGTATATTCCCCGGTGGGTTGCGAACCAGGCCGCCACACAAATCACGGACTTGGATCACGGGCAGCGTCCTATAGTCACTATCACCGCGATTCCGTTTTGGTATTTGTTAAGTGGCGGATTTCAAGATGTCTACGTCAATGCCAAAAATGTTCCCCTGGGCCCGTTAACAATTGCCGATGCCACGGTAAACTGGCAAAATGGCGCAGTGGGTGTCAACGCACTTTTGCAACACCGATTGGTTATTACGCGACCCGGGCACATGACGGTGATGACTACGGTAGACCAAGTCGCGTTGGCGCACTTTTTAGCTCAAGAGGGAAAGTTTCAAAATCCTACGGTCCATATTGATCCGGAAGGCATATCCATTGGCGGGCGCGTGCTGCTAGGAGGAGTCTATATTCCTTTGGACACGCGTGGCACCGTGGTAGTGTCGAGCGACAAAAAGAGCTTGATCTTTCATCCTACCTCGATTGACGGCATTCACTTGCCGATGGTTACCGATATCGAAATTTTTAATGTGAACTCACTCAAATTACCAGTAGAATTGGAGATACAGTCGGTGACCTTAAAACAGGGGTCCATGGAGGTTAAGGCTACAACACCATGACGTCGAAGCGGCGGGTGATAATAGACTACCTGCAGATCACAGCGGGGACTGTCATTACTGCAGTGGGCATCAACGGGACCCTAGTCCTACTCCGGATCTCCGACGGCGGGGTGTCTGGCTTAGGCATTATCTTGTTTTATGTCCTGCATATTCCGGTATGGATTACTCTGTTGGTGGTAAACTTGCCGCTGTTATGGTTGAGCCATAAGTTGTGGGGAGGCCGGGTAGGCACTCGAACAATATACGGCACAATTATGCTGTCGGTGGCGGTAGCTGTGCTGTCGCTTCATGCGTTTACCCATAACACGTTGTTGGCATCGGTCTATGGCGGTCTCTTATCCGGAGTAGGACTAGGGTTGGTGTTTCGCTCGCGGGGGACCACCGGCGGCACTGACGTTGGGGCACGATTTTTAAGCCATTTACTCCCGGTAAGTATGGGACAGGGTATGCTGCTGATTGACTTTTTCATTATTGCCGCCTTTGGGTTCGTCTTTAATCCCACTATTGCCATGTTTTCCCTCATTGCTTTGTTCATTTCTAGCCGTGCAATTGACGTCGTGCAAGAGGGGGTGTCTTATGCCCGCGCTTTTACCATTGTGACCCAGAGAGCCGATGCCATTGCGCAGCGGATTCTCAGCGACATGGACCGCGGTGTTACGCGCTTAGGAGGCACTGGGGAATATACTGGCGAACACCGCGCTATTTTGTATGTGGTGGTGACACGCTCAGAGGTGACAACACTAAAAGAGCTTGTGTATGATGTAGACCCCAGCGCATTTGTCGTAGTTGGGACGGTCCATGAAGTTGTGGGTGAAGGATTTCGCAAGCCGCCGCTTGAGGAATGACCAGATTGTTAGGCGTTTTCGTCCAACTGCAACAGCAGGGCATCGGCTTCATCTATTGTGAGATGTCCTTGCTGTAATTGCTCTAAAATTTGCAGTCGCGGGTCCAAGGTTGCCGCTTCGCTGGGGTCTTCCTCGACCTTTAGCCCATCAGGTTCAGCGAAGTGTCCTAGAGTGATGGAACCCCGACGTGTATGCAGGGCAATATGGGTAGATCCGTCTCCGGTAGAGCCGACGAGGCGATGGCCTCGAGCCGGGCCTGGATTGTTCACTTCTACCAATTCCATCTGGGAAACCACGCGCCCCTGATCGGTGCTAGCCTCAATTCGTGCTCCCTGTGTGGTGGGAATGTTCACATGGATGTCACCGCGATTTTTAATATCGACATTCAATTGGTCCACCCTGGCCTCCACCGTCACGGAGCCAATGCCTGACTCACATTGCACATTGTCCAGAATGCCGCCCATTAGCTTAATTTGCCCAAAACCGCCATGCGCCTCCAAAGACAGATGATGGCTGTCGGTGAAGAGAATTGATCCCATTCCGGCGTTTACTTCCATATGTCCGCTTGTTCCTGAACCTCTAATATCGCCCTTGCCTGCGTTAACATCCAAGGACCCGCGACAGTTTTCCAGCGTAATATCCCCTAACCCGTCGTTAATACCGCCGTTGGCCGTCACTTGTTGCAAAAAAACTGCCCCTAGACCGGCATTGATCTCAATTTCGCCGTCAAGCTGTTGCATAGTGACATTGCCTTTGCCGACATTTACGTCGAATTTTCCTTGGCAGGCCGTGACAACGAGGTTTCCTAACCCCATGTTAATGTCAGCGTCCGTAAGATTCATTGAGACAATGGTTGCGGGTCCCCAGCCCAAGTTGAAATCTAGCGAGCGTACACTGGCAGGCAGGGCCAGAGAGACAGAGTAGGACTAGGGTTGATCATATTCAATGGTGATCTGATTGCCGGTGCGTTCTTGGTTAAGGGGAACCCCGCTTACGATATGCACATCGTCATCGGGACTGGGAGCAATATGCACCTTGGCTTTTTTTAACTTTATGGCGACTTCTTGTATCATAATAGACTCCTTTTGGGACAGAGTAGTTACAGCGTATCTTTCACATTGACATCATTAAGCATGGACCCCGATTGCAAAAGTTTTAGACCTTCGGCAACCCCGAGTTTTCCACTTTGTATTTGTTCCAATATGTGGCGCCGATCTGCGGATCGGTCCTTAGTTATGGAAACTTCTGTGTCGGGTTGGAAGACCTCCACTAACTGATCCAATTTGCTGCGAACGGTCGGATAAGAGATGCCTAGGATCCTCTCTATTTCTTTGAGATTGCCTCGACTGACCACAAACACCTTTAAAAAGGCCATTTGCTCTTCGGTTAATTCGAGGCTGGGATGGCTTTCGAATTGACCGCGAATGGTGATGTGGCAGTGTGGACAGGTCAATTCCGTGATTGCCAACGAATGTCGACAGCTCGGACAGGTCGTCAACATTTTTGCCATACTTACCGCCTCCCTATGTTTCGATCATATAATGGAGATCAAAAAAATGCAAGTGGTTAATTAACAATATTAAAGTTAATATTGATATTGTTGTTTGGTGGTTGGGCGATGATGGCTATAAGGGAAAGCCTAATGATGAGGCTTGGGAATTTTTCCGGGAAAATCGTTGGTATCCCAAAGACGCCACAAATCCTAAGGCGCCCGTGGTGCCTAGCCAAGGTAAAATCCCGAAGCCCATCAAAAATCCTCCTGTGAGGGGCCCGACGGCAAAACCGGCCCGATTGGCTAGGCTGAAAAATCCCATATAGCGTCCTCGAAGATTTTCTGGTGCCCGATCGGCGACCCATGCTGAGGCCGCAGGGTTGATGAAATTTTCTCCCACAGTAATAACCAAGACGGCGGCGGCAAATACCGTAACTTCATGGCCGCTTAACATCAGCCAAAATCCTGTTCCGTAGCAAAGGGTGCCCAACGCCATCAGTGTCGGCTGCGCCAGATGACGGGTGATGCGGGTGATAGGCAGCTGTAAGGTGACGACTAATACCGCATTTTCTGCGGCTAGATAGCCAAACACACTTGGAGGGTACCCAAGCTGCAAGTGAAGATATGCCGGAACTACCATGAACAACTGGGAGTACACGAGACTTGTCAGGCCCCACAAACCGGCAAAGCGAAGAAACAAGGGATCGCGAGCCACATCGCGAAGTCGGCTCGGTGTATGGGTAGGGGTTGCAACGGGGCGGGTTTCTGCTATGGAGGTCCAAATAACAATTAAAAAACCTATCATGGATAATGCGTCCAGGGCAAATATCAAGAAAAAGGAGTGGTCAGCTAAAAATCCCCCTAGCATGGGGCCAATGATAATGCCGGCATTGCTGGCCATTCTCATTAGTCCGTACGCATAACTCAAACGATCCGGTGGCACCATGTCGCCCACCGCTGCCATAGAGGCAGGTTGGAATAAAGGCACGGTAAATCCCATCCCGGTTAAGAACACAATTAGCAGCGCAGAGTTGACGGACAGTCCCATGAGGAACGTAAAGGCAGCGCCTAAGATGAGCGATAACAACATCACCCGTCTGCGCCCTAGTTTGTCGCTCCAGACACCGCCAACCAATACCGATAAGACTTGAGCGCCGCCGTAAAATGTCATCACGATACCGACTGTGCTCATGGGAGCATGAAGACGCTCGGCTAGATAAATGGTGATGAAAGGGAACACCAGAGAATTTCCTACCAGGTTAAAGAAACGTCCGATTAATAGCACATAAAAGGCACGGGGAAGAGTGGGGTCGACGAGTTGGTTCCAGATCCGCATCTGCCCCTGCTCCTTCTATAGTTGGTAAACTACCGAAGCCATTGTATCAGAACTGCGGTACAATCGAAATGGGAAGTCGACGGATAGGGGAGGGATCGATGTGATAGCGAGAGAAATCATGACTCATGACGTAATAAAAATCTCTTCCGCAGCGACGATAGGCCAGGCCGTGGCGTTATTGAAAGAGCATACCATTAGCGGGCTGCCGGTGGTGGATGCCAAGGATCATCTGGTCGGTGTTATCACCGGAGGCGATGTGTTGCGCGCTGTTCAGCAAAAAGCGCAGAAAGTGTACCATACCCTATTAGGCCCTACACATGTGGTGATTGACGAAAATGTATGGCGGGAGGACCGTGACCACCTCCTTAAGCAATCGGTAGAAAAAATGATGAGTCGGGCTCCAGTTACGGTGGCACCCGCAACTCCCGTCGGCGAAATTGCCGATTTGATGTTGCGGCAAAGTATTCGCCGAGTGTTTGTCATTGAGCATGGTCGCTTATTGGGAGTCGTCACTCGCAATGACATTGTGCGCTGGCTAGTCCGTCGGGTGGATTCCCCAACTCCCTAACGAAGGAGTTGGGGCAGGGCTCGACCGATCCGGCGCAGTACCGGGGCCAAAGCATCATGGGGGGCGCCATCGCTCATGATGGCGGCAACATAGGCTAATCCGTCATGGGAATACACGATGCCAGCATCGTGATTGGCGTCGGATAGCGACCCGGTTTTGTGGGCCACAGTGACAGTCGGTGGTTGGCCACAAAAGGTTGAGCGTGCCTCGAGGGCGGTAATGCTTATAGGGGCTTGGCATTGTTTTAGCAAACTTACCATGCGTTCACTCACGGCCAAGGAGATGCACTCACCCTTGGCTAACTGTTCCATCATGAGCGCTAGATCATAAGGGGTGGTACGATTGACTGTGGGACGCTCCACAGGCACGCGTTGTAAACGCCGTTCCAAGACGGTATCATGTGCTCCCAGCCGCCGCATGGTGGCGTTGACCGCATCGACCCCGAGATAGTCTATTAATAGGTTGGTTGCCGTGTTGTCTGATACGGTGATCATCAAGGTGGTTAAATCGCGGAGCGAATAGGCCGAACCGGGAGTCAAATCAAAGAGAATCCCAGAACCACCGACTTGATCTTCAGCACGAAGAGTGAGCAAGCTATCTAGGGATAAATGGTCCTCTTCGACTCGGCGAAACACCTCAATCATAATGGGCACTTTGATGGTGCTGGCGGAGGGGAAGATATCTTTTTCGTGGTAGCTCACGGACTTCCCGTTGACCAAATTTAATGCAAAAACCCCGTATCGGCCGGGTGCAGCGTCAAGCCAAGTGGCAAAGTTCATGTTGTCCCTCTTTTTACACTAGTAGTATGTGATTGATGATATCATCTTTGAAGGTAGAGAGTGAGTTCGAGAGGAAATTTGTCTCAAATAGGCGAAGTACTTAATCTAAAAATAATCTGCGTTGTCGGATGGTGGGGTGAGGGGAGTGCGGATAACACTCGGGTCCAAATGAGTGTCGTCGTATTAGGGAGCATCAACCTGGATCTGGTGGCCCGCATTGATAAAATACCGGTTCCGGGAGAGACTCGCTTGGCCCATGGGATGTTAGCACTGCCTGGTGGTAAAGGTGCGAATCAGGCATTGGCAGCATGCAGGATGGGCGCCCACACAATTATGTTAGGGATGGTGGGCGAAGATGCGTTTGCTATGCAAGCGTTAAAGTTTTTACGGCAAGACGGTGTCGATCTGAGCCATATTGGGGTCAGTAAAACTTCGGCTACGGGTTTGGCTTTTATTGTCGTCGAGGATGGAGGGCAAAACGCGATCACTGTGGTCCCTGGTGCCAATGGGGAAGTGGGGACCGACGCTCTAACGGATTTGCAGCAAATATTGGGACCGAGAGATGTTTTGGTGGTGCAGTGTGAAATTCCCCTTGACGTGGTGGAAAGGGCAATATTGACCGCGAAAAAGGTAGGGGCCCGGGTCATTTGGGATCCCGCGCCAGCTTCGAAAAATTTTCCCAAATCGTTATTTAAAGCGGATGTTGTGACGCCCAACCAAGGGGAAGCCGAGATTTTGGTCGGTGGAGCGGTGACCGATGTACGCAGCGCCAAAATTGCTGCGCGTCATTTACGGGCACGGGGGGCCGAGGTGGGAATTGTGAAATTGGGGTCTCAAGGGGTGGTATGGGCCACGGCCCGCGGCCTCTTCTACTTGCCGGCTGAGGAAGTTGCGGCCGTTGATGCGGTAGGTGCCGGGGATGCTTTTGCGGGGGCTTTGGCAGCGGGACTGGATAGGGGGGAGGCATTAAGCGATGCGATTCGCGTGGCCAATCGGGCGGCCGCGCTATCCACTGCCAAAGAGGGAGCTCAAAGTTCCTTTCCGTGGCTAAAAGAGGTCATCGGTTAAAAGCTGGCGGATTGGCTGTCCGGTCCTACATCAAGGCTTATCAAACGGGGGATCTGGAGGTGGAAGAGTTCACCGCTTATCCCCCGCAGACGGTGTCAGAAGCGGGGGACCGCATTGAATTTTTGACGGGGATTAAACGGAGTCCCGCCCTGATTCCGTGAATGGCAAAAAACGGGGTTAGCCATCGTAAAACCGGCCCATTCCCCGCCAAAGCGGACCCGGTCGCCCAACAGCCATTCCTGGATACGCGATTCACTTTCGGATTAGACGAAGCCCAAGCGGGGCAACGTCACGTCGGTTTCGTCGGCGCGGCACCCTTTGTTTTAGGGGCCCGGCTGAGCTATCTCTGGTGCCTGCCCCCTTCGGGCTTCAACGCTTTCCTGCCTTGGGCACGTACACGACGTGATCACGGTCGCTAATGACACGTATAGTCACAGTCTCCGTGTGGTGACGCTTCTGGAAAAGCTCGCCGCACGGTCTGCCGAACTGCCCATCACGATGATCCTCGACAACGCACGGCACCAGCGCAATGCCTCGACATCACCTGGCTCTGGGTGCCCGCGTATTCCCCCAATTTTAACTTCATTGACCGCTTGGGGAAGTTTGTCAAAACCGAACGCCTTCATGGCCGCTGCTATCCGAAATTTGTTCCATTCAAGCAAGCCGTCGCCGAGTGTTGGGAGGAGATCGGCGGTGGTCACAAA
>JAMCTO010000086.1:1020-3131 GCA_023381095.1 Bacillota bacterium | reverse complement strand
CATCAAGCGTAAATTGAGGGTGGTGGTGCGGGAAGCGGGCTCCGACTGCAACGTTGCCACATCCCAGCATGAAAAAGGTGCCGGGGCATATTGTCTGGTAATAGGAAAAGTCTTCCCCCGCCATTAATGGAGTAATGGGGTGTAGCCCTCCCGTACCCAACACGGTGCGAATGACTTCGTATGTGAGTTCTGTTTCGAGAAGCGTATTGTCAACACTGGGATACCCTTCCTGATAATCCAGATGCGAGGACGCCTCGTGGGCATTGGCAAGGTTCTCGGTCAGGGTTTGCATCCGTTGTTGGATTAAATGACGATCGGCTTGGGAAAACGTGCGCACAGTCCCCGTAAGGGTGGCACGGGGGGCGATAATGTTAAAATTGCTACCGGATTGGATAGTGCCTATGGTCAGAACGGCGGGGTGGCGTGGGGAGATGTTACGGCTGACAATTGTTTGAAGGGCCAAGACCATCTCAGCGGCGATCACGACCGGGTCGACAGATAGTTCGGGCTGTGACCCATGGCCGCCCCTCCCCTCGATGGTAATCGTAAAGCGGTCCGCGTTCGCGGTTTGCGCTCCGATAACTGCTCCCGCTAGACCCGTATTCAAATCCGATGAGAGGTGGAGTCCCAATACGCGATCAACCTCGTTTAAGACGCCCTCGGCGATCAGAAGTTGGGCACCCCCGGGGATTTGTTCCTCTGCAGGCTGGAACATGAGGCGAATGCGACCGGGTAAGCTTGAATTCTGAGCAACCAGAACTTTCGCGACGCCGAGGAGGATGGCGGTATGCCCGTCGTGCCCACACGCGTGCATGACCCCAGGTGTCCGGGAGGCGAAAGGCACATCGGACTCCTCGGTGAGTGGAAGAGCATCGATGTCCGCACGTATGGCAATGGTCCGCGGACCTTGACCAATATCCACCACCACTCCTGTGCCGCCCGTCGCTTTAGGTGTCAATCCCATGGCCGCCAATTCCTCTAAAATGTAGCGTTGGGTGTCATGCTCTTCGAAACTTAATTCAGGGTATTGGTGAATGTGTCGACGCCATTGCACTAATTGGGGTAAAAGTTCTTGGGCTTGCTCTAAAAATGACACCATGGATTCCTCCTTAATACGGAATATGAAGAGTATACCGAGGATGGACGGGGACTGTCTTTGGATTGCTGACTAACGTTTCTGACAAATTCTTGTCCGGTGTTACAACGCTTTCGTCTCCGGAAGATCCATCCATAACACGGCAAGTCTAACGGGCATCACGGCTTGGTCGTTTTGAAAATTACGTTCCAACATCTCGGCAATGCGATCAATGCGATATCGGATGGTATTTGGATGCGTATGCAGGCAATCTGCGGCGAGCCGGAAAGACCGATTCAACAGGATCCATGCGCGAAGAGTTCTGACCAACTCCGCATCCCCTAGAATTGGTCCTAAGACTTTCCCGAGATACCGAGCCCGATGGGTCGGCAACAAGGATTCAAGTAGGAGAATTTCCGGGTAATCGCGGAGATGAAATTCGATTTGGGGAGCCCGGATCAAAAACTCTGCGTTATGGGTAATGATTTTCCACAATGCCAAGGTAGACCGCAGTTGTTCCGAAATCTCTCGAGAGCTTGCCGGTGCCTCACCCCACACGAGCACATGCGAATAGAGATTTTGCCATTGGGTCAATAGGGGGAGCACATGGGGTTTCGCGATGACTATTATGGCTGCCTCTATGGTTGTAAACAGCGCATCTGCATTGCGCAATTGACGCGTCAAGTGAGATAGAGCATCGCGTTGTTCGGAGGCCGCCGCCACAATGCGCCAAGTCATATCGTGGAGTCCATATTGCTGAACCAAATGCCGAATGGCGATGGGATCTGATTCGATTACGTCGCGGAACAGCGTAGCCTGAACTTGCTCCTGCTGCTGTTGTGATGCATGGATTTTCATAAATTCCAGCGCTATAAGGGGGAGTGCTTGTTCTACTGCAACGAGATCCAGACGTGACAAGGCTTTGCCCCCTACCAAAAGGACTCCGAGTTCCTCACCCCCACTACAAATCTTGAAGGGTTTAGCTATGTCTACAGGTCCCCCTTGATGGTGCAGTACTTGATGGTCACGATCAAAA
>JAMCTO010000086.1:0-1010 GCA_023381095.1 Bacillota bacterium | reverse complement strand
GCATGCGGCCGCCGAATGAGATGCCACAGAGAACCGAGGATTTCCGGGATCCCCGAGCTAGGGGTGAGCATACTGCTGAGAAGTTTTCTTTGGATACTAAGCGTTTGTTGTAGTTCTCTGGACAAATTCTTCGCGCGTTGGTAATCCTGGGCGTTGGCTACGGCAATCGCTGCGTGATCCGATAAGATGGTCGCAACGGACAAATCGACCGAAGTGAAATCTCGGTCGGTGTCATAGTTATCAATGACGAGAACACCCACGGTGCGGGATTGCACAATTAATGGGACAGCGAGAGAACTCCGGACCGGATTATCGGGCCGGCCAACAGCAAGCTTTACAGCTCGCTCATGCTCGGGCGATAACGTCTGTTGCGCGTGCTTGACGGCGGGAGGCGTCGCAAGCAGTAGTGGTTTTTTTTCGACAAATGCTTGCCCGGTTAACGATTCTCCCGGTTTTAGCCAGACGGTTTTCATGTAGGTCATATCGAATCCAACGCCGCCCACCGGCACTAACACGTTGTCTTCTCCTCGGTATAAGAACACGCACGCGAAGTCAGCTCCAGGGATCAATTGCAAACTACCGTCTAAGATATCGTGCAAGAGGCTATCAAGGTCCCTTCGCGCGGTGAGACGCTTCGACACGGCCAACAACTGTTCTAAAATTTCGGACGATAAAGATGACATCAGGGCGGAGCCTCCTTGCATTGTTTTTCCTAATAAATTCGACTGCAGTACACTAATATCCTGCTGGGGTGGCCGGAGTTGATTGAGGCTCTGGTGACGAACCGTGTCCTCAGGGACTCCTGAGGGGCTGATCCTTGGAAGCTAAAGAGACACGAGCCATCTGAAATGGTGTCAGAGTAAAGCTTAGCTATTAGCTGTATATTGTCAAGTAAAATCTTGAGTTTCGCACCTACACAATACCGTGTTTTTAGACGCCATTTATCGCCTGAAAAACCACGAGAGGATGCCGTGGAGAAATATTTTGTACGGGGTCGCCCAGCGATTCCA
>JAMCTO010000085.1 GCA_023381095.1 Bacillota bacterium | reverse complement strand
CCAAGCCTATTGTTCCCACTGCCGGGTGGTGTGTGTGCCGCATCAAAATCACCGTAGTGACGACCCCAAAACAAGGTAGGATTCAGTTCCGCCCAAGTGATGACGGCCACTAAAGCTTGTGCTGCCCGATCTGCGTCCTGGTTTTCTGCGATAGCTGCGGCCCATGCCGTTTCCAAAACCGGTTCCCAATCCCACGGTAAATTTAATGCTTGGTGTGCCAATTGTGCTACGACTTCCAGGGCCGCGAAATACGAGGCAAACCGAATCGCTATTGAGTTGTCTGCGGCACGTTCTTGATACAGTGTTTGGGTGCTGTGAAATAACTGTCGCCACGCTGGCCAACTTGCGTGATGGTCAAGAAGCCATTGAACAAACTGAGGACCAGCATGACCATAATGACGCTGGAGATTGGTATCCAATTCCGTAACAAGACGCGCCGTTTCTTGCGAGGGCTGGCCAAAAGGACTGCCCCACAACGTCACAGTCCGAGCGCGAGTGCCCCCATCTTGTGTGAATTGAACCGCTGGACTTTCTCCGGTGGATAACAAAACTGTGGTCCATGAACCGGCACGTTGCATGCCGCGAGGTGTGCCTCGTCCCCGGCCGCGTCCCGATGCCACGTCATAGAGAGTTTGGCTCACGAGTTTTGCATGACGTGCCCGTTTAGTATCATCCAGAATAAGCGGCAAACCATTCAACATAGAGCTCATGCGTTCAATCCACACGCGGGTGACATCCCATGTTCCCAAGACACTATTAGTGGCACGTTCATCCGGATTGCCCCAGCAGGAAGCGGCCAGCCGCAACGTCGTGGTTTTTCCGGTCGATGTCATAAAAGCCCAGTCCATGATAAAGTTGGGAGCGCCGAGCAATGCGAGACATGGCGCTGTGAGGGCTCCGTAAATAGCCACCAGCGCCCGGGGATATCCGACAAGTTGTTGAATGGCCGTTTCCCACGCTTTTGCCGTGCCCTCCGTGTGAAACGCATCGGCTATTTGAATATCGCCGCTGTCAGTTCCATGGAAAGCCACGGCCTGGTGATCCCATTGCTGGGGATTTGAGCCGTCGAGATCCTGAAGTGAGACAGGATTCATATTAGATCGCAATAAGGTATGACCCCAAAGAAAACTGGGAAGTTCCGAATCACTGCGCTGCCATCCTAAGGTGGCCGAGACTTGGGCTTTAGGCAATATGGCGAGATTAACGGCTTCCATATCCGCAAGGAATTGTGCCAGGGTACTAGCGGTAGCCGACGTTACAGGCAATCCTTGATCGGCTAACTCCACCAATGCCCGAGCACTGGCAATCAAAGCACGACGGACAGTCACATGAATCCAGTGCCCATCCCGAGGCCATTCCAACCGTACCGACTCTGTACCATCAGCAATATCGCGGAGGCGTCCCGTAATCAGAATGGGCACAGGTGCCACCCGGGTTAAATGCGTTTCGACATTCCCAGTCTCGCTATTGAGATGGCGTTTTTCCTCAAAGACGCCCTGAGGTAAGAGCGTCCACCCAGGCGGAATGATAGCATCATGAGGCACAGGCGCATCGGCTATTCGGTCATGAATGCGGATGGACTCGGGAGACTCGCCGACTTGTGTCACTCGCAGTCCACGCTGTTCTTTTCGCAGGGCTGTAATAGCGCGTTTCAGCGAGTCTACCGTGGCTCCATGAGCCCCCCTATCTCGAAGTGCCAATAGCCAGCGTTCCCATTGAGGGATGTCCGTTTCGGCCGCGAGAGCTAAGTCGCCTAGAGTCTTAGGCTGCTCAAGGATTTGTCGAATCAAAAGTTCCGGCTCAGTAGCATCGTGCGCCAATCGCTCGAAAATTGACACCGGGGATGCTTCGTTATCTGCCGTCTTCTCGGGAAGCATCTTTGTTCTTTGAGGTTGATAGCCATTGGTCAAGATATCATCAATCCCCTTACCCCACGCAACGGGCCATGTTTCAATTGCTACATTCCATCCCTGGTGCGTGAGTTCTTTGTACGTTTGTTCTAAAGCCGCTGCCACATGGGGATTGGTATGACTGTCAACATCAAAAGCTACGAGTACGGTTTGTGTGTTAAACGTTTTGAGCAATGGTACGACAGGACGCCAGTTGCTCACACCAGGTACGGAGAGGGTGAGCATTCCCGTTTGATGTTGGGCTACATCCGCTTTCAATTCGCCTTCGGTTAAACGCACTGTGGAAGTGTTTATGGCCTCTTCATGCCGGGGAACATGAATGAGTGCTCCCGGTCCAGGGCCCTCATGTCTGCGAGAACTCATAGTGGAATACCGCGGATAGGTGGTACCATCATCCGCCCGGATTTTAAGTGCGATGATTTGCCCGAAAACGTTGCGCACAGGGATCAGCAATCCAGGAACGCCAGCCAATGACCACCATGAGCGGCCACCGTCCTTTTTAACGTAAGCTCCCGGAATGGTCTGTAGGGTAGTTACGTCAAATTTTTCACGCAAGGATTTTGCCAAGGCACTCCGCCCCGACATGGGGTAAGTTTTGTATCCGTTAGCGGCAATGTT
>JAMCTO010000084.1 GCA_023381095.1 Bacillota bacterium | reverse complement strand
GGACACAAATTTGTCGTCTTCATCGTCCCCAATCAAACTTCCTTTCGGCTTGTGATCGCCGTGGTTGTACGATAAAGTCTTGCGGTCCTCCATGGATTTTTCTACCAAAACCCCTAAAGATTTATTAAGAAATTCTTTTTTAGGGGCTCCGGACACGGCAATCACTGCATCGCGATCAGCAATGAGCGCAATGTGGCCCACAGCCTCGTGCAACGAATCCGCATACTCCTTGGCGAAGTCGCCTAATTCGCCTATCGGCGAGTATTTTTTTAGAATGACCTCCCCGTCTCGATCGACAAAGATCTCTAAGGGATCTCCTTCCCGAATCCTCAGAGTTCGGCGTATTTCTTTTGGTATGACAACGCGACCCAAGTCATCTATTCGGCGCACAATGCCGGTAGCTTTCATGGATGGCCCTCCTTTCGCCTACGGCCCTATCACGGGTAGTATATCGATGAACCGCAGCGTTTATGCATTTTTTCCAGATATACCTGATGGTAGAAAAACGTCAGGCCCTTGGACCCACATTCGACTGCTCCCCAACCCTCGCCTTTACGGCTATGAGGGTGATTACCTAGCCCATCCGTTCCCCGTGACTCTGGGACTTTTCCCAAATTAAGGCTCAGCACTGACACATCGATGATAGCGTAGCCCAAATTCTTTTATGCTATACTCCGTCCACTCGTTTGAAGCACAAATCTGACAAATTAATGGTCAAAAAATTGCGTCACATCCCCAACTAAGCCGGAACCTATCCTTCCCCTTCAAACCTGACACAATCTGTCCCCCTTTCTTTTCATCACGCCATAGCTTCTTAGAGGCGGTTGGGACCACCGGAGGTCCCCAGGTTTGTTCCGCCGGCAAATAGCAGGGCGCAGACAATCTTATACTGATCATGGAGAGCCTATGAGGATAGATGCTGTGAGACATTGCCGGCAGCTCTTAAGCCTAACGGCAGAAGATTTTGATACGGGGAAAAACCCCACTTCCCAAGTCCCGCTGTCATCGTGCCGGCCAGGTAATGACCTTTTAGCGTCGCTGGACCAAGTGAATTGATACCAAAAGCCCTCCCCCCTGTGCACACTGTCCCTGCACGGACTGGGTCGGGGAAAAGACATCCCTTGCGAAATAATTTGGCCTGCTTTGGCGCGGATCGCGTCTTGGCTTAGACCCGCGGTATTCTAACAACTTAGGATATCCGACACTCAACACTCAGACCCAGCCCATCATGTCACATAAAATGAATCCCTCAGTTTATCCGCTTTCCTGCTTTACCCCGTCCAAAGCTCCCTTCATCGTCAATACGATGTCTTCGGCTAAGTCTAAGGCCTGATCCGCATTATGCCTAAGGGGAAGTTTCACACTCAACTCCAGAGCTTTTCCCGGAGAGGGCATTAATCGGCCCGGATAACGCTCAGCCAGGAAACGAATGACTTCACTGCCCATTGGAGTTTGGGGTAACGCCGAGATGACAATGCGGTTATTTTTATAACTCATTTGCCCAATCTTGAGTTCCTTAGCCCTCACACGAACCCGTGACAATTGCAACAGACGCATAACCGAGGAGGGCAAGGGGCCAAACCGATCTTCGATTTCCTCCGACAATGCCTCGATTTCGTCAAGATTCTTGGCGGCAATCAATCGTTTATACAATTCAACCTTGACACTGGGCGTATTAATAAATAAATCGGGAAGATAGGCATCCACAGCAATATCAATTTGCGGGTCGACCTCATTGGAAACACTCTCACCCTTTAGCTCCCTCACCGTCTGCGCCAATAATTGAGTATATAAGTCAAATCCCACCGAAGCGATGAAGCCATGTTGCTCGGCCCCCAACAAGTTTCCCGCTCCGCGAATTTCCAAATCTCTCAAGGCAATCTGATACCCTGCCCCCAGCTCCGTGAACTCCCGAATGGCTTCGAGTCGTCTTTCCGCTTGAGGAGAGAGCACTTTGTCCCGTTTGTAAGTGAAATAGGCATAGGCCAGCCGTGCCGAACGTCCTACCCGCCCCCGCAACTGGTATAATTGTGCCAATCCCAACTTATCGGCATCTTCCACAACCAAAGTATTGGCGTTAGGAATATCCAGCCCGGACTCGATGATGCTGGTCGCAACCAGAATATCGTATTCCTGTTCGATAAATCGCGCCATCACATCCTCGATCCGGTTTTCGTCCATTCTGCCATGAACCACGCCGATCGCCGCATCGGGAAACATTTTCATTAATCGAGACACGGTTTGATCAATAGCCAAAATTCTGTTCTGCACATAATAGACTTGTCCGCCCCGGTCCAATTCACGGCGAATGGCTTCTCTCACCAAATCTTCGTCAAACTCGGCTACCATCGTTTCAACCGGCAAGCGGTCCAAGGGTGGAGTTTCGATCAGGCTCATGTCCCTCACCCCTGCCATAGCCATATGCAAGGTTCGGGGTATCGGAGTTGCAGACAAAGTCAGCACATCGATGTTCGCACGAATTTCCTTGATGCGCTCTTTATGAGCCACGCCAAATCGGTGTTCTTCATCCACGACCAACAAACCCAAATCGCTGAACGCCACGTCTTTGCCGAGAAGGCGGTGGGTGCCAATAATCAGATCGATTTGTCCCCGGCGCAGTCTCTCGATAATGTCCTTTTGTTGTTTTGCCGTGCGAAAACGGCTCAACACGTCAACAACTACCGGAAATCCGGAAAAGCGCGCCTTGGCCGTAGTATAATGCTGATCCGCCAACAAGGTCGTGGGAACTAAAAATGCCACTTGCTTGCCGGACATTATGGCTTTGAAAGCCGCCCGAAAGGCCACTTCCGTTTTTCCATAGCCGACGTCACCACATAACAGTCGGTCCATCGGTCTCGCTTTTTCCATATCACGCTTAATATCGTCAGTCGAGCGCAACTGATCTTCGGTCTCGTCATATCCGAAAGCCGACTCGAATTCCTGCTGCCACGGCGTATCCTGCACAAAACTAAATCCCGGCTGGGACTCCCGGATGGCATAAAGGCGAATGAGTTCTTCAGCCATCTCGCGAACCGAAGCCCGCACTTTCTCTTTAACTCGGGACCATTCTTGCCCCCCCATTCGCGACAATCTCGGCTCTTGACCCTCGACTCCGATGTATTTTTGTATGAGTCCAAGCTGGTCGGTTGGCACATAAAGAGTATCCTGGCCCGCATATTCGACATGGAGATAATCTTTGTGATGCTCTTGAATGGTGAGTGTCTTAATGCCCAGATAGCGTCCTATGCCGTGGGTAATATGCACCACGTAATCTCCGGGATGCAAATCCCCAAGCCGCACAGTTTGTTTTTTCCCCCGGACACCACCGCGTTTGTGCGTACTCTTCAATTCGCGGCCGGATATTTCGCTTTCTCCCAGTAACGCGAGGGACAATTCCGACAAAATAAACCCATGACCCAATTGACCTGTCAGAAGACCGACTTCACCTTTCTCGCCCAGGCCTTCTCGGCTGGTTATGCCCATATCCACAAGTTGTCTTTGCATGATTTGTAATGACCCGCTGTCACGCAGGACCAACCCGATCCGCATGCGGGATTTCCTGAGCCGCAAGATTTCGGCCTTTAACAGCTCCGCTTGGCCGTGTATGCGTGGAGCGGGACGACCGGTCAAATTCAAGTGCAATCTGCTATCGCGCCGGTTATGCGGCATTAACGAAAGATTTAATTCACCATGTCCTTTAATCCGAGAGAAAAACTGGTCATGGTTCAACAGACTGTCCGTTTCCACCGCCAGAAAATCCCCGCGCTCCAAACGTCTCAGCCGTTCTTCCCGGTCATCCGCATCCCGCCCCAATAACGCCTCATCAATGCGGGGTAAATCATGAAAGACCACCAGGGGTTTTTTGGAAAATACATGGGTTAGAGGTTTCAAACTCAAAAACGCTTGGCCAAAACGCTCGACCCCGGCAAACAAACGTCCGTCAGCCAGATCACCCAACCAGTGGCCGAAACGCTCCTTGGCCTTTTGTGCCGTATCTAATTGTCCCATGGATTCGAGGTTACGGATAAGCAAGTCGGACTCTCGCGCGATTCGGTCCATTCCCCGCTGGCGTTCTTCACTCGTTAAAAGGACTTCCGAGGCCGGCCCAATTTGCGCCGCAGGGACCATCTCGAGTGTTTTCTGTGTGTCCGGGTCAAATATCCGCAAGGAATCAATTTCATCATCAAACCATTCCAGACGGTAGTCGGGTCCTCCGGGTACAAATACGTCCACCAGACCTCCACGCACAGCGTAAGTACCCTGCTCCGTCGCTTCCCCTTCCCGTCGATATCCCAAATCCGCCAAATGCCGGATCACGTCTTCCAAGGATATTTGCTGCCCGACTTTCACCGTCAAAGGCTTGGCATCCATCGGAAACACGAGTTGCCGACAGGATTCGACAGGCGCTACGATAATGCTATGGGGGTTATAAGCGGCTTGGGTTAAGGCCTCCAAGCGCATTAAACTCCAATCGTGACTGTAAGCCTTGACATCCCCCACGATATAAGGTCTGGGAGGAAGAAGATAAATAGGGGCGTTAGGGAGAAACTGGGTTAATTCGGCTTCGAAGGCCCGAGCCTCCTGAAATCCCACTGTCACGACCAGGCAAGGTCCTTCCGAATCTTGGGCCACGGCTGCTGTCAAGAATGACGGCAAGGATCCCGACAACCCAAAGACTTGAGTTGTCTCGCCTTTTTCCAGCATCTCGATCAGATTGTGATACGGGGCCAAGTTAGACCACATGCTCGTCAATGAACTTAAATCAGCCATCTTAAATCCTTTCATGTCCTGGCATTCTGTTTATCACAGCGAACACACTAAGCATTTTCGGTATACGATGAGAGAAGCGGGCGGATCTGCTTTCAGTTATACCACAACCCATAGATCGACAGTCCAAAATCCCGATTCCGTTAATCCTTCTTCCTCGTTTAGGTGCGAGTGTTTATCATTGCCAAACTTCCTTGTCCTTCCGCAATCTGTGGGCCATACCGGCCATTAAAACTCCCGGATATCCGGAAGTGCCGTCTGCCTTCTTAAAGTCCGTTAAAACGATTCATGGCTTCCTGGACTCCTTTAACCACAACATATTCACAAGCTTCCACAACTTGATCCAAAATCGGATCGAGAATTTTCCATTCTTCGCGACTGAACCGCCCCAAAACCCAATCAATCACGGACACAGAAACAGGAGGATGGGAAATGCCGATTTTGATGCGCGGAAATTCCTCGGTTCCCAACCTCTGCACAATCGATTTCAATCCGTTGTGGCCGCCCGCTGAACCTTTTTGCCGTATTCTCAATTTACCCAAGGGTAAATCCAAATCATCCGCTATAACCAAAATGCTCTCGGTCGAGATTTTATAAAATCTCTGGACCAAGGCCACGGCTTCGCCACTGAGGTTCATGTAAGTCAGTGGTTTGAGCAGGATAATCTCGCCCCATTTGCCGATCAAACCAAAGCGGTTGCGCACAAATTGTCCGCCCCTTTTGGCAAGGAGCCGGTCTACAGCCATGAATCCGGCATTGTGCCGGGTTTTTGCATAATCCAGTCCTGGGTTTCCCAACCCGACGATGAGACGAATTTCGTTTGCCATCATTCAAACAGTTTGGACACCGACAAATCTTCATGCACCCGCATAATGGCTTCCGCCAATAACGCGGCGACGGAGATTACAGTTGTCCGCGCCATCGGCTCCTGTAATGGTATGGTATCCGTCACAAAAAACTCTTCGATCGCCGAGTCCCTCAATAATTGTGACGCGCGCCCCGAAAATACCGGGTGCGTCGAGGCCGCATAAACCGCTCGTGCTCCTAGATCCATTATTGCCTGTGAAGCCAAAGCTATCGTTCCCCCCGTGTCGATCATATCATCCACAATCACCACGGTTTTGTCTCGCACCTTGCCAATCACATTAACGACTTCAGAGACATTGGGTCCCGGTCTGCGCTTGTCAATAAAACCCAAGGGAGCTTCCAAATACTTTGCCATCTTCCGTGCTCGGTACACGCCACCCGCATCGGGAGAAAAGACCATCAGGTTTTCCAAATGCTTTTCATGAATCGCCTCGGATAAGATTCTGACTCCTTGCAAGTTATCCACCGGGATATCAAAAAATCCTTGGATTTGGGGTGCGTGCAAATCCATTGTCAGCACCCGCCTGGCGCCCGCCACCGTAATCAGATTCGCGACCAGTTTCGCAGAAATCGGCTCGCGTCCCTGTTCCTTGCGGTCTTGTCTGGCGTACCCGTAAAACGGAATCACTGCTGTCACCCGCCTTGCCGAAGCCCGGCGCGCCGCATCAATCAATAACAGCAACTCTAGCAAATTATCATTCACCGGTTGCGACGTAGGCTGCACGATGAAAACATCGGTGCCTCGGACATTTTCCAAAAGGCGTACACGAATCTCGCCGTTGGAAAATCTGCCTACGTCGGCCTGTCCCAAGGTGAGACCCAAGTGTGTCACAATTTTTTCGGCCAGCGCCCTATTTGCTGTCCCGGTGAAGATCTTGAGTTCTCCCTCGCGCTCGAAACTCATTGGAACCAAGGTCCCCTTCCTTTGTGCCTAATTGTGCTTCACGTTACGTTTTTCGTCTTTGACGCGCCCACTCGGGCTTATTGTCCTGCCGGTTGCGGGCAATAGCCAGTGCATCGGGGGGAACATTCTGCGTTATTGTTGATCCGGCAGCCACGTAAGCTCCCGGGCCAACTTCTACCGGTGCCACCAAATTGACATTGCAGCCGATAAAGGCACCGTCCCCGACAAATGTCGGGTGCTTGGCCTTGCCGTCAAAATTGACGATAACGGTTCCTGCTCCGATATTCACGCCTCCTCCGATAGTGGCATCGCCCAAATACGAATGATGCCCCGCCTTGGTTCCCGTTCCCACCCGCGTATTTTTCAACTCGACGAAATTTCCGATTTTTACATTATGATCCAAAGAAGTCCCGGGACGCAAATGACTGAAAGGGCCGACTTGCGAGTGGCTGGCTAAGGCACTTTGCTCCACCACCGAACGGTCTACTTTGACTCCGTCGCCCAGACGACTGGACAAAACCGACGTCATCGGTCCCAGGATGCATTCCCGCCCTATCTTGGTCTTTCCCCGCAAAAAAGTCATCGGATAAATGATACTGTCCTGCCCAACCTCCACGTCGACATCCACAAACGTGGAAGAAGGATCCACAATGGTCACACCCTGATCAAAGAGGCGGTTCAAAGTCAATTCGCGGAGATATGCCTCGGCATGAGCCAAATCGCGTCGGGTATTAATACCCATAACACGAATCGGATCCGGAGCCACATACGCCTCGACCTTCTGTCCCGACGCGATTAACCGGGCTACCGCATCGGTTAGATATTGTTCTTCCTGATGCCAGGGCAATGTTCTCAATATCTTGGCCAATCCCTGCACAGACCAAACTCCCAGAGCGGTATTGACTTCGTTGATTTGATAGAACGACGGGTTCTTCCGCGCATCCTCGTCTTCGACAATAGCTCGGACGCTGTCATCCTCGCTCCGGATAATGCGGCCGTAACCACTCGGATCGGAGACGATCATGCTCACAATGGTCGCGCTCGCTCCGGATGAGTGATGAGCCTCCAAGACTCGCGTAATCAAAGACGGCGGAACTAAAGGACAATCTGCGACCAGGACCACCACTTCGTCAACCTGGGTATTCAAAGCAGCCAGGGCCTGGGCCAAGGCATCACCGGTTCCGTGCATTTCCGGTTGCAAAACAATTTGGGCCTGATCTTCCAGAGCTTCTTCCACTCGGTCGGCCTGGTAACCTGCCACCACCCACGGTTTCCCGAGTCCCGCTGCCTTGACGGCGCGCACCACATGTTCAACCATGGGAACACCGCCCAATTCATGTAATGCCTTCGCCACACTCGAGTGCATTCTTGTACCGCGCCCTGCGGCCAAAATAACGGCTACCGTCTGTGCCAAACCGATCCCTCCGATTTCTGGGGCCGTTGCCTTTCCTTTTTACCATGGTTAGCATACCAAAATTTTGCCTCGGGATGAATGACTTGCCCAGGACAAAAAAGAGCCCGCCTGGAGGCGGACCCTTTCTATCCCCTACGATAGTTCTGTCGATAGGTTAAACACCTCCGTGAAACACCTCTAATACCGCTCTTTGGATTCGTTCCCGAGCTTCTTGGGTAATAGGGTGCGCAACATCC
>JAMCTO010000083.1 GCA_023381095.1 Bacillota bacterium | reverse complement strand
CAGTTGATACACGACGAATTCGTTGGCTTGTTCAGGAGAATATTCAAACTCAGGACGAAAATAGCTCTCGGTCAAGGCGATCGGCGTTTGGCCGTCTTCGGTGAAATAGAGTCGGCGCAAACAATATGGGGAGACGGGCTCCTGAATGTTTAACGCTGACCGCACTTCATCCATAGCTACACATCGCTCAAAGGAAATCAGTTTTTTGATCGGGGTGGTGCCACCCCGAACCAGTGATGAGAAAAAACCCTCCTGCGGACTGAGCGCAACATTTAACGTGGGTGCTTTGATGTACGTGCCCTTGCCTTGATACCGGACAACCAGGTCGCGCTCTTGTAGTCGACCCAGCGCCTTCCGAACAGTGAGCCGATGGACGTTGAATCGACGAGCCAGGTCGTTCTCAGACGGGAGACGGTCCCCGGGGCGATATATGTTGCGTTGAATTTCTTCGGCGAGTTCCCGTTCAATTTGTTGAAACATAGGAATCGTTTTATTTTCTGCCGTGCTCGTCACACACCACCCCTACTTCCCCAACAAGACCCGTAACACTTGCGTTCATTGTACCATTCTCCAGGGGCGACAATCGATCGCGGCCCGTCGTAATCCAAACAAAGAGCCGAGACCAAATGACCGCTCGGCTCTTGAGAACACCTTCTGGGGCGAACGCTAGCGTTCGATGCGTACCAGGTAGTGAGTGGGATCAACCTCCAGCTGATCCCCAGTGCGGAATATACTGGTCACAGGCTCGTCGAAGGAATCCATAATCGGGATGTCGGCCCCCGCGCAGCCTTGAACCATGACGGGGTTGGCTACATCGAACAACAACGCGCGGGGAGCCAATCCGCGGGCCTTCAAATCGATAAACGCCCAGCCCCCCGCCACACCGCCCTTGGCGGTTGGGCAGATTAAAACCACGTCTTTGATGCTACATCCTTCGAGAGGATGGCCCTTTCGGGTGATGATACCACTGGCTCGATTGAGGTCATAGCGGGGACTGAACGGTTGATTCGAGACCAGCGCGACCCCATGCACGGGTTTACCGATTGCCCGGAGGGCTGTAACGGTTTGCAACGCCATATTAATACGCCACCTTTCCTGTGAGCGCTGACTGGATGCAAGCGTGTGTTCGACGCAAGACCGGTTCCACGTCATAGGCTCCGACAATATTGGCGACCTTAGCGGAGTTGGTAACGATGGTCCGCCATCCGTGCTTTTGTTGCACGCTGTCGAGCGTCATTAAATAGAAGCAAGTGCCTTCGAGAATGGTTCCCCCTGCGTTCCGAATAGTCTTCGCATAGCCTAGTTTTTCCGCAATTTGGAGGTAGCTATGATTGGTGGTAATGACTAAGGCCGTGTTGGGATGAATGCGTTTCCCGTCAAGGGCTTCAGCTAGCAAACGGAGTTCGTAGATGGATTGTTGGGGGCCACTAAAGACCACGACATCAGCTTGATCGTTTTGGGTTTTGTACGACTCATAGAAGGCTTGAAGCTCTTTGTCCCCCACCGTAAATTGCTGGCGAGGAGATTGCTTGCCGAAGGCCTGACTTAAGGTTTGAGCTTCTGGGGTCAGACCCTCAATACCAAACATCGCGATCGAGCCATAGCTAGCCAGAGCGGCTGCCATATGTTTAAGATGGTCGCTTGTGGGGGTGGCGGTCAGGCCCGTTATAATGGGGACTTCGAAATAATTCCCGCCTAAGCGACCAATAATCGCGCCGAGGGCACCCCAATCGGCGAAATCAGTCAGCGTGGCCGTTACCTCGGCCAAGGCGGTCCCGCGTCGGACCTCAGGTCGATGGAAGCCATAGTAGGGAACCCGTCCGGTTAACGCAGCTGCAAGCGATGCCGACCCTGCCTCAAAGTTGGATCGGGATCCGAAAACACTATTGGAGTAACATACGGTTCCTGTGTCTCCCCAGGCCACGTGTTCTCCGAAGTGGGGCTGATAGGTGGCTTGATAGGGAATGCACGAATTCACAATCATGGCGCCCATTTGTGAGAGATATTCGTTGACCTGTAACTGTTGCGCGGTCAGCAGCTCATCCTGATTAAAGAATAGACGGTAGGCAGGGTCGACAAATTGACTATTGGTGGTGGTGGGGACCCGAAATCGAGTCGTGGCGCTCTGAGCGAATGTCTCGACGAGTGCGTAGCCTGCCGCTCCCATGATTTCTACATCCACCACAATATGGGCATTGGTAATGGGTTCGAAATGCGTGGCCCCAAAGAACTCTCCCGTTTGTTTCTGAACTTCCATCGCCCATTGCACTGCGGGGCCTTCCGCACCCGAGAGCATCTGTTCTTCTTCAGTAGTGAATCGCATGCGCCATCCTCGCTTTCCGGTATCTGGTTTCTTATTGCGTAACCTGTTCTAAGTCATCGAGAGAAAGGCCCTTGGTTTCCGGTGCCATCTTGAGGGTGATAAGACTGCCGATAAGCATCAGACCGGCAATAATGAGCATGGCATCCTTGGGGGATGTGGCGAAGATGCCTGGAAATAATAGGACCCCTAAAAGACTGCCGATTTTGCCGACACCATTAGAGAATCCCAGAGCGCGGCCCCGAACATTGGTAGGGAACAACTCCACGCCCCAGCAGAAGTACACCAGGGTTTGGGCCCCGAACATGAAAATGGTCGCGACAGCAAATAGCAGAGCCACAGCCACACGATTATGAAGCACAAACGCCAATAGGCCAATAAGGATGGCTGCGGAAAGCCAGGGCCAAATGCCCATGGGACGCCGACCCCATTTTTCAATAAGAAACAGGCTAACGATGAGACCAAACAACACATAGAGGAGGTTAAAACCGGCGGTAAACTCTAACGATGTGTAAGTTGAGGGGGTCACAATGCTTTTGACGATGACTGGAGTGTATATGAGAATGGTGCTACCGGTAATGTTGCCAAAGAACCAGTAGAGCGATACAAAGACCAATCGTCGCAAGCCCTCACCGCGAAATAGAGGTCGCGCTGACGTCTTGGTCGACACATGCGTCTTGAGTGCGGCAAGATGGTCTATAATCGTCGGATTGTGGGTCGTGTCCATTAACACAGTGCGAGCTTCGTCGATCCGCCCTCGAGATAGGAGCCACCGGGGGGTTTCAGGCACAGTCCGCCGCAATACTAACACAACCACGGCCGGGACCAGGCCGGATGCTAAGATCCAACGCCAACTGGAGACTCCTCCGACATGATAGATGAGCAACGAGACCAGAGCTCCGATAAATGATCCTGTCAGCCAGTATGGCTGGGTGATCGCATTCAACGTGCCGCGGCGGGCACGGGGGCTAAATTCCGTAATAATTGCGCTACTGGCAGGCATGTCCGCCCCAATCGCAATCCCCGTCAATAGGCGCAACACCATCAGTTCGGTCGGTGAAGAGACAAACAGGCATAGACCAGCCGCAACGATAAAGAGTAGCATGTCTACTATGAAGACAGGTTTACGACCGACGCGGTCGGTTAAGGGTCCGGCCACCATTGTCCCGATGATCATGCCGGCAAAGACGCTGGCTCCAATAAGCCCAATCGCAACGCCCTTCAAGTGGAACGCGGGAATAATGCCCAACAAAGCACCAGAGAAAATGAGCACGTTGTAACCATCCAAAAACAAACCCCCGGCTGCTGTCGACGCGATAAACAATTGGCGGGGTGTCAAGGGGCCGTCGTCCAAATGCACAGCAGTGGCAGATGGTGTGGGATCTCCCATTCAATTTCCCTCCCTTTCTCAGTCAGTTGATTTTTATGTGGGATAAGTTGTATATAGATAATACTAGATAACATATATTTCGCGCAAGTTCCTATTATTGAAATAATTTTGAAGGAGGAGTTCCGTGATGTTGTGGGAAGGCTATCGACAACCCGAAATGGAGGATTTGTTTGCGGATGAGAACCTAGTCCGATTGTGGTGGCGGATCGAGGTCGCGTTGGTCGAGACGTTGGCTGATTTCGATCGCATCCCTCGTTCGGCCGCTGATGAGCTTCGGGCGTTCGATCTGACCCCGGAGCACGTGCGTATGGTGTTGATGGCATCGCGGCATTGGCGTGCGACCGGCAATATCATTATGGCCTTTGTCGCGTTGCTAGAAGATTGGGTAGGTGAAGCGGGAGCCTATCTACACTGGGGCGCTACGAGTCAGGATGTCACGGATACCGCTTTGATCCTACAACTGAACCAAGCCACATACCTCTTTCAAATGGAACTCAACCGACTTTTAGCCGTTATCATCGCTGTGACGGAGCGGGCCAAAGCCATTCCGACTTTGGCGCGTACCAATGGTCAACACGCTGAGCCTATCACGCTGGGATTTAAGTGGGCAATGACCATCCCGGAGTTCGATCGACATCGTCAACGTCTTCTCGCGATGTCCCCCCGAATTTCGTCGGGACAAATGACGGGTTCCGTTGGAACTTGCGCGGCTTGGGAACCCGACGGGTGGCACATTGGGGATGCCGTGAATCGACGTTTGGGCCTGACGATGCCTGTTGCCGCCTGGCACGGTATCCGTGACACCCAAGCGGAATATGTCTCTTGGATCATGGGAGTAATGGCCTCCGTGGAACGTATGGCGATGGATGTGTACCTCTTGCAGATGTCGGAGGTGGGAGAACTACAAGAGGCCCATGAATCCGAGAGTGTTGGGTCCAGTTCGATGCCCCATAAGATCAATCCCTTTTCCAGCAATATGATCCGTTCGATGGCACAGATGGCCCGGACTCAGGGATCGGGGATTTGGGACGCGGTGCAGGTGATGCATGAACGAGAAGCGGGTCGGAATCGTCGAGAATACGTTGCCATTGCGGAGACTTCAATTTGGGGCTACAGTGCCCTTCGTTGCCTAACGGATCTTTTGGCGGGGATGCGCATTAACATAGACCAGGTTAAGGCCAATTTGGTGATGGCTGAAGATCATATGGTATCACAGGGGGTGATGATGGTTCTTGCAGAACATCTGGGGCGTCAAGCTGCCCACCACCAGGTCCGTGAGTGGATCCAAGCCTCAACCTCTAAAAATTTTCTCTCATATGCATTGAAACAAATGGAAGCCATGGGTATAAAAGGGGTTATCAATGATCCGCGGATATCCCCTGACTATTATGTAAGCATAGCCGAGAGACGGACCGAGGCGATTCTCGAGTGGGCTAGGA
>JAMCTO010000082.1 GCA_023381095.1 Bacillota bacterium | reverse complement strand
GTTGATACAGCGACTAGATGTTAAAGAAAATCCTCTCGCGGTGTCGTTAGACAGTAAGGGGGCCCTGTTACGGCATTACGCTGATATCGCTCACAGTGCCCATCCCACGATCAAATCGGTGACCACACGCTATTTTGACCGATATCGGCATTTGTGGTTTGCCAATAATCACGGTACGGCAATCGAGCAAGAAAAACTTGATTTAGGCGGTAATATCATCGTCGTGGCCCGCGACCGTCAAGGCGTGGCGCAGCGTGGGGTGTCCTTTGGATCGTCCAATGATTTTGGTGTCGTGCGGCAACTCGATGATGCTGTGCACGATGCGGCAATAACGGCCGCGTCCCTATTGGATGCGCCAGAAATTGTGGGGGGAGAATATACCGTCGTGGTTGACCCGCAATTGGCGGGGGTATTTGCTCACGAAGCGTTCGGTCACTTGAGTGAGGCGGATGGGCAAGTGGGAGACCCCGGCCTATTGGGTGAAATGTATCTGGGTCGCCACTTCGGCCCGGAAAATCTTCATATCTATGATACCGGTCGAGATCTAGGCAGCCGGGGTTATCTACCGATTGATGATGAGGGCGTGGCAGCAGAAGATGTCGACCTCATTAAAGATGGCGTATTGGTCGGGCGTTTGCATTCTCGTGAAACAGCCGCACGGTTAGGCGAAACTCCGACGGGGAATGCACGGGCTCTGCATTATCGCTTTCCACCGATTGTGCGCATGCGTAATACCGTGATTGCACCGGGGACCACTGCATTGGACGATTTGTTTCAGGGCATTGGCAAGGGCATCTATGCCAAGGGTAGCTTAGGTGGTCAAACCAATGGCGAGCTCTTCACTTTTTTGGCGGCCGAGGCATACCTGATTGAAAATGGTCAAGTGACGCGGCCTCTACGCAACGCGGTCTTGACGGGCAATGTCTTTAGCACGCTAGCGCAAATTACTGCGGTAGGGAATGACTTTACCCGTTACGAATCGGGGGGTGGATGCGGCAAGGCGGGGCAGATGCCCCTTCCTGTTAGTCACCATGCTCCATCCCTTCGCATTGAACGGTGTTTAGTGGGGGGGCGCCGTCAATGATAGAATTTGGTATACAACCTGGGACGATCGACCAAATTAAATGGGCGGTAACGGACCTTGGAGATGCGGGAGAATTTTCCCGTCAATCGTGGTCGATGACCATGCACGGCGGTCAATCTCCTGTCGTGCGCCATGGATCCGAGCACCTGCGTGCTGTGCGGGTGGTTTGCAATGGACGGCTTGGGTTGGCGGCTTCGCGGACCGATGCATGGGACAATTTGTTGAGAGAAGCCCGATTAGCCGCTCTGAGCGGCCCGGAGACATCAATGGACGTGTCCGAGGTTCCCGGGGGCCGCATGTATGTGTCAAAATCCCACTGGGACCCACAGATGCTTCCGAAGATGGAAGTCACTCTCCGGCATCTTTATGAGAATCTTCAAGAATTATCCCCGGATTTTCGTCCCTCGGTAACGGTTTCCTATTACGAAAGAACGACGCATTTTGTGACTTCCCTCGGAGGGCAAGCCGCATGGTTGCATGGATATTGGGAAGTGACTGCGGGAGGGCGGCAGGTGGACGGCACCGACTTTCACGGGGTGTCTGGCGTACGGATAAAGGGAGACGGGATTCCTGACACCGCCTCACTCATAAACGATCTGCGAGAGCGCTTCCAATGGGGAAATTCTCGGAGAACTATTGAAAGTGGACAGTATCCCACCGTGTTTTTACCGCCGGTTGCGATGGGATTATTGGGACCTGTTCTGGCGCGGTTGTCCGGCCCAGCCCTCGTGGCAGGCAACTCTCCATGGAAGTCTCAGCAGGATCAGCAGATATTGTCCTCTATGCTCAGCTTATTTAGCGATGCGGCAGTGCCAGACGGGCCTCAAACAGGGCCATTTGATGATGAAGGAACGGCTACAAGTCGCCATCCTTTAATTGCTGAAGGGATACTCAAACATTTTGTATTGGATCGGGATGCCTCGCGCCGGTTAGGTCATGAACCCGTCGGCATGGGCTATCGCACTTCATTCAATGCGCCAATCCAATCGTTGCCGGCTAACTTGATGGTCCGGCCAGGTTCGGCGTCGTTCTCTCAATTACTGAGCAGATTCCCTCAACTCCTCGTCTTGAATGGATGGATTGGGGGAAGGCCGACGAATCCAATGCGTGGGGATATTGCGGGTAATGCCAGCGATTTGTACTGGGTTGAAAATGGGGTCGTTGTTGGTCGCGTGAAGAACGCGGTCATTAGTGTGAATGCCTTTGAAGCGCTGCATGGCCAGTTGCTGGAGGTGGGGCAGGAAGCTCAGTGGGTCACTCAAGGTATGATGCAAGCTGCGCCAGGAAATATTCCCCCGCTGTTGATTGATCGTGTTGATGTGGCCCTGAAACAGTAGGACGTCTTCGAAAATATCTATTCTTGATAAGGGCACACGGACTGAGGCAAGGTTTGCTGTTTTCTATATAAGGAGGCTCATCATGAAAGCACTCGGGCGGTTAACCATACCGGCTACCGTGGTATCGGCAATAGGTCTCGCTTTGGTTTCTTTGGCAGGATGCGGAACGTCTGCGACAACCACGCCTCCTGCAGCGACAGCGAATAAGCCCGTGCATGGCGGCACGATTATTCAGGCTCTAGGGCCTCTTGTCGCCATTAACTGGTATCTTCCTCTGAGGCCTGTGGCGTATAACAGCCTATATGATGCGTGGGCGGCAAGCCTCATGTATAAAGGGCTTTTCCATATCGCTCCCAATGGCACGATTGATTATGCGCGGAGCATTGCGAGCGCCATTACCTGGAACAAAACGGGCACGGTCTATACCGTCAAAATGAATCCGAAGTGGGACTGGTCGGATGGAACGCCCGTGACGGCACAAGATGTCCAGTTTACCTGGCATCTTATCCAAGCGGCCAGTTCGCCCAATGCTCCAGCACCGTGGCCCTTTGTGGGGGCCGGGTCCGGTGGGGTGCCCCAGATGATCAAAAGCTTTAAGGTTCTCGGATCCCATGAGTTTCAGATTACCCTTACCAATCCCGTGAACCAGATGTGGTTTGAATATAATGGGTTGGCAGACTTTGTACCGCTGCCGGAACAGGCATGGAATCGCTATCCGAATAATGTAGACCAAGAACTGAGTTATTTGGCGAGCAACGGGAATAACGTGAGTTTCTTCAAAGTCATAGATGGGCCCTTCCGTCTGACGGGTGTAGATCAAAACGTTTCATGGACCTTTACTCCCAATAGTCACTATGATGGGCATAGACCTTACATTAATAAATTTGTGCTCGCCTACCAGACATCGGAAACGTCGGAAGTCAACGGCTTAAAAACTGGTACCGTTCAAGTGGGTTACTTGCCTTTGTCCATGTACGGCGTACGCAGCCAGCTGACCAACGATACGCTCCATACGGCGTATGGCTATAATATTGATCGGACGATCTTGAACTTTAAGAGTCCTCAGGTCGGGAGCGTGTTGCGTTCATTGCCTGTCCGTCAAGCCATGCAAATGGGGATCGATCAACGGGCGATTATTCAAGCCTTGTACAACGGCATGGGGGTCCCCGGAACGGGTCCGGTTCCCTTGCACCCTAACACGTTTTTGGCACCCCAACTGACGAAACCGCTTTATCCCTATAATATCCAACAGGGCCAGAAGTTGCTGGAGAAAAATGGCTGGCACTTGGTGCACGGCATCATGACGAATAGCAAGGGTCAGCAGCTGTCTTTTGATATGGAATATGATTCAGGCAGCAGCACGACTTTAGCCATGGTCCAAATTATGCAACAAGACTGGGCCAAGGAAGGTATTCATGTCGCATTAAGCCCTCTGCCATTCGCTACAATGCTGCAATATCACCATCAGCCCACAAAGTGGCAGGTGCAGACAGGTTTAGGGTTGAGCTTCGGGGGAAGTTACCCAACTGGCGGCGCGATGTACTCCGCTAATGGGGGCGGAAACTTCTATGGTTACTCGAATCCGAAAATGAACGCCTTGATTGCGGATACCCATGCCCCTCAGCCCACACCGAGTGTGTCGCAGCAGGCGTTGGATGCATATCAAGTATTTGCGGCGCAGCACTTGCCCAATTTATGGATGCCGGTGCCTGAAGGACTCGGGGAAGTGCAAAAGACCGTGCACGGGGTAGTCTCATCCACTAACAACTTTACGGATGCGATTTCGCCCCAATATTGGTGGATTAGTCACTAAGGATTACGTGTCAGGGGATTCGCAAAGGAGATGCGATGCCAGGTGCTCGATACCGAGACGACAATAAGTGAAGCGGCGGCACGAGAATCTGCGGAACTGTTGGGTAATCAAGGTGTTTCCCGGTTCCACAGGATTTTTTGGCACCATCCTCTGGCTCGGTGGGGAGTGGTCGGCATCATCTTGCTCACGGGCTTTTCTTTCCTAGGGCCTTTACTTTACGATGCCAATCCCTACGCTTTGCATCTGACAACAATTTTAAAACCACCTTCGGTGCGTTTCCCTCTCGGCACGAATAACTTGGGCCGCAATATGTTAGCCCGTTTGATGCTCGGGGGGCAGACCTCTTTAGAAGTCGGGTTTGCCGCTGCTCTGTCAGCCATGATGATTGGGATTATTTATGGGATAGTGGCGGGCTATGTCGGCGGGTGGGTTGACGCGTTAATGATGCGCGTGGTGGACTTATTAAGGGCAATTCCGGGCCTCTTTTTGCTGATTTTTCTGGATTCATTGGTGACCCCGAGCCCCAGTCTACTGATTTTGTTGATAGCATTTACTTCGTGGCACGGCGTCAGCCGATTGGTGCGGGCTGAAGTGCTGAGTTTAAAGGGGCGGCTATTTGTAGAATCTGCTGTGGCCATCGGTGCGGGACCTATTCACATTGCGCTTAAGCATCTCTTTCCGAATATCTTGGGGACCGTCATCGTGGCCACGACCTTTATGGTGGCCGATGCAGTGTTGGTCATCGCCAGTTTAAGTTTTCTAGGCATGGGCCTGCCGCCGCCGATTCCGAATTGGGGTGCCATGCTGGCGGATTCGATGGCTTATTTGCCTCAACATGCTTGGTGGCTCGTTTACCCTCCAGGGTTTGCTGTCTTGTGGACTATTCTTTCGATAAGTTTCATTGGAGATGGATTGCGAGCGGCGCTGGATACGCGACTCAGTTCGACTGACCAGGGGAGGAAGCCGTTATGATGAAATACGCCTTCAGCCGGTTGCTTCAGGCCATTCCTACACTCATTCTCCTGTCCATCGCCAGCTTCACATTAATTCATGTGGTTCCCGGCGGCCCTGCGGTGGTCATGTTGGGCAATAAGGCGACTCCGGCGCTCATCGCCCAAATCAATCGGTCACTAGGACTGAATAAACCCTTATGGGTGCAATATGCTGTGTGGCTAGGGCAATTGGTTCGCGGCAACTTTGGATATGCGTATTCGTATCACCAGAGTGTAGCGAGTTTGATTGCGGTCAATTTACCACGTACCCTAATTTTAGTGGTGACAGCGATTGCGATTTCCCATGTGCTCGCCATTGTTGTGGGAACCTATCAAGCGGTCCATCGCGACCATGCAGTCGATCATGCGCTCACGGCCTTGCTCTATTTCTTATATGCGATGCCGACTTTTTGGTTAGGGGTTCTCATGGTGTCTATTTTCGCTATTAATTTAGGCTGGTTTCCTTCGGGAGGATTGTATAATCCGCTGCTAGCGCACGCCACCCTGGGGTCCTATCTCCTGCACATGGTATTGCCGGTATCTGTGCTGGTGATAGGTTCGGTAGCCGGGTGGGGGCGATATATGCGCTCGTCGATGTCTGAGACCTTAGTCCAAGACTATATTCAGACCGCCAGGGCGAAAGGG